>JAFGRZ010000192.1 GCA_016934895.1 Candidatus Aminicenantota bacterium | reverse complement strand
GCGGCTCTGTCGAAGACATGCCTTCCCCGGGAGTGCTATAATGCCGTCCGTGCGCATCCGCAAAGCGAGAAAAAGCGATTTCCCGGAGATCCTTCGGATCGCCCGCGCCTACAATCTCAACTACCTGGGAATGGAAACGGATGACTACTGGGTGGCCGCCGAGGGAAAGGCCGTCTTCGGGATCTGCGGGCTCCGCAAAAATCCGGACTGCCAAGAACTCTGTTCTTTGGGTGTGAAGAAAGAGATGCGTGGCCGCGGCCTGGGGAAAAGACTGGTCCGGAGATTGGTCCGCGATATCCGTGGAGATATTCACTTGGCGACGATCATCCCTGAATTTTTTTCTCCTCTGGGGTTCGAGAGGACGCCTGTCCGTCCTTCCAGCATGGTCAAGACCGCCGAATGGTGCGTCGGCTGTACCCCGGAGCGATGCACGGTCATGGTGAGGAAAGAACGGGGATGACCGTGCCTGTGTTTCCAGAGTTCAAATCCGTCGGGAGAGACGACCGGGACAGCCTCGCCGGGGCGATCGGCCGTCATCCTTCTCCGGCGTGTGAGCTTCATTTCGCGAACATTTATCTCTGGCGCCATTGCGAGCAACCCAGGTATACCCTTGTCAACCGCAATATCTGCATCCTATGCGGGCCGCCCGCGGAGCCGGCGTACTTTCTCGAGCCGATCGGAGAAGCCGAAATGGAGGCGACAATCCGCACCTGTCTTTCCTTCGCCCCGCGGTTCTCCCGGGTCACGGAGTCGTTCGCGCTCAAATACGGTGGATCTTACCGCTCCGAACCCGACCGGGACAATTTTGATTATGTCTATCGGACGGAAGACCTGATCCAACTCAAGGGAAAAAGATATGACGGGAAAAGGAATCGGATCCGCAAGTTCGAAAGAGGTCATGCCTATGAATACGCCCGGTTTTGCCGGACAGACCGTCCGGGCTGCCTGGAGCTTCTCGAGGGGTGGCTCGAGGCCAAGGCCGCCGGCGGCAGTATCAACGAGCGGGTTTGGAGGAGGGTGATCGAAGCGGCCCTGGAGTGCGGGCCGGAACTGGGTCTTCGGGGGGGAGTGTTCAGGATTGACGGCCGGATTGCCGCTTTTTCCTTTGGATCAAGGCTCACCGCCGATACGGCGGTCATCCCGATCGAAATCGTCGACCCGGGATATGAGGGGCTCAGTCAACTGGTCAACCGCGAGTTCGCCCGGCGGGAATGGTCCGACTGCCGCTACATCAACCGCGAGCAGGACAACGGCATTCCCGGGTTGCGACGCGCCAAGTCTTCTTATCATCCCCACCACTTCGTCAAAAAATACAATATCTGGGCCTGACCTTCCCCCCCATCTTTCCTTGAAATCGGGATGGCCCCTGAGTATAGTTGGAAATGCCATGGGCCAGGACCGTCTCGTCACGCCGATGATGGAACAATATTTCCGGATCAAGCGGGAGCACCGGGACGCCATCCTGTTTTTCCGGCTGGGCGATTTCTTCGAGATGTTCTATGAGGACGCCAAAACGGCCGCGCCGATCCTGGATATCGCCCTGACCTCCCGCCAGAAAGTTCCGATGTGCGGCGTGCCCTACCATGCGGTCGATGCCTACCTGGCCAAGCTCCTCAAGCACGGCTTCAAGGTGGCCATCTGCGAACAGGTTGAGGATCCCAAGAAGGCCAAGGGGGTGGTCAAGCGCGACGTCATCAGAGTGCTGACTCCCGGAACAGCCGTCGAAGTCGAACTCGAGGGGGGGAAGGAAAATATCTACCTGTCCGGGATCGTTTTCACCGATGATCGTTGGGGGCTGGCCCTGATCGAGCTCGCCGGAGGCCAGATCAGGACCGCCGAAGGATCGCGGGACGACATGAGATTTCTGGTTGACGAGCTGTTCCGGGCCTCCCCCAAGGAGATCATTTTTCCCGAGGGGCAGGAACGGGAGATCGAGCGCCTGATCGACAAGAGCGCTTTCGGTTCGTTCTCGAGAAGTCCGGTCGAGGCCTGGATTTTCGACCCGTCCCAGGCGAGAAGCGTCCTCCTCGAGCATTTCCAGGTCCTCACCCTCGCCGGTTTCGGCCTGGAGGAGAAAAAAACGGCGGCCGCGGCGGCGGGCGCGCTTCTTTTCTATCTCAAGAAAGTCCGGAAAGACTCCCTGACCTTGGTTCAAAGCGTTTCCTATGTCCAATCCGGTCAGATGATGACACTCGATACGACCACCATCAAGAACCTCGAGCTGATCCGTAATCTCCGGGACGGCCGGATCAAAGATTCTCTCCTTGACGTCATCGACCTCACGGTCACTCCCCTGGGCGGACGCCTGCTCAAGAACTGGCTCCTCCAACCTCTGGTGGATGTCGGAGCCGTCAACGCCCGGCTGGACGGCGTGGAAGAATGGCTGGGCAAAACCGTCGAGCGCCAGGAACTGCGGGAGCGCCTCCGGGGTGTCTCCGACCTGGAGCGCCTCGCCGGTAAGGTCTCGCTGGCCGTGGCTCATCCCCGTGACCTTGTTTCCCTCAAACGGTCGCTCCAGCAGCTTCCCGGGATTCAAGACGTGCTTCGGGGCTTGAGCGCCGGAGTGAACGTCGAAACTTACGCGGGGTGGGACAGCGGGGAGGATATCGCCGCCCTGATCGGCCGCTCCATTCTCGAGGAACCGGCTTTTCTCCTGACTGAGGGCGGGATCATCAAAGAGGGATTCCATGCCGGGCTTGATGAGCTTCGTGCGCTCAGCCGGTCCGGCAAATCATTCATCGCCGGCCTGGAGAAGAGGGAGCGGGATCGGACCGGCATCTCTTCGCTCAAGGTCCGTTACAACAAGGTCTTTGGCTACTTTATCGAAGTGACCAAACCGAACCTCCACCTCGTCCCGCCCGATTACATCCGCAAGCAGACTCTGGCCAACGCGGAGCGGTTTCTTACCCCTGAGCTCAAGGAATACGAGGAAAAGGTGTTGACGGCCGAGGAAAAGATCGGCGAGCTCGAACATCGGCTCTTTCTCGAAGTCCGGGAGAAGGTGGCTCAAGAGACCGGGCGGCTGCAGCGAAGCGCTGCGGCCGTCGCCCGCCTCGATGTCCTGGCCTCTTTGGCCGAAGTGGCCGCCCGGAGCGATCTATGCCGACCGGTCGTCAACGGGAACGAACGGATCGTCATCCGCGAGGGTCGGCATCCGGTCATCGAAAAGACATCCCCCGAGCCTTTCATTCCCAACGACACGGATCTGGACCGCGAAGACAACCAGATCTTGATCATCACCGGACCGAATATGGGCGGGAAATCGACCTATCTCCGCCAGGTGGCCCTGATCGTCATCCTCGCCCAAATGGGTTCCTTTGTCCCGGCCAAGCGGGCGGAGATCGGAATCATGGACCGCGTTTTCACCCGGATCGGGGCCATGGACTACCTGAACGTTGGCCAGTCCACCTTCATGGTGGAGATGCTCGAGACGGCGAATATCCTGAACAACGCGACGCCGCGCAGTCTCCTTCTGCTGGATGAGATTGGGCGCGGAACGAGCACGTTCGATGGGTTGAGCATCGCCTGGGCGGTGGCCGAGCATCTCCACGAAAAAGAAGACCTCCGGCCGATGACGCTTTTCGCCACTCATTATCATGAATTGACCGACCTCGCCCTGACCATGAAAAGGATCAAGAACCACCACGTCTCGGTCAAGGAATGGAAGGACGAGATCATCTTCCTGCGCAAGATCATCCCCGGCCCCTCCGACCAAAGCTACGGCATCCACGTCGCCAAGCTGGCCGGCGTTCCTCGTTCCGTCATCGATCGGGCTCGCGAGGTTCTCTATAACCTGGAGAGACTCGAGCTCGACGAAACCGGCCGCCCCCGCCTGGCTTACCGGTCCCGCCGGAAACGCGACAAATCCCAGCTCCTGCTTTTTGCCGAGGAGCGAGAGCTGGAGCGATGGCGGGAACTCAGGGACGAAATCAGGGGGCTCGATCTTTCTTCCCTGACCCCCTTGGAGGCCCTCACTCTCCTGTCCGCGCTGAAAAAGAAAATCCAAGAGCCCTGAGGCGGTTAAAAGAACTCCGCTTCGTCGTCGGCTTCGCGGTCTTCCCCGTCGTCATCGTCTTCGTCCTCGGCGTAAGTGTGGTCATCCTCGTCGAAGGGGGTTTCTCCGCCCTCCTCTTTTCTTTCTTCGAGGGCGAGATCGAACTCCTCGCGGTCTTCGTACCGGCGCAGGGCATTGGCGGCCGAATCCGAATAGAAAAGCTCGAGGTAGTCATCCTCGATGAAGCAGAAGACGGACATGCTGTGGCCGACCTGGAGACTGCCGACCACCTCCACGACTTTCGCTTTTTTCTTGATGGCATCCAGGGTCAACCAGCTGGTGATTTCGATTTCTTCCATAAAACGCTCCGAAGGAAAAAATAACGCATTCTTTCAAATTGTCAAGTGAAAAATGTGCCCGGAATTCTTTCCAAACAGGGGAGAGATTTGGCATACTAAAGAGGCAAGGAGTAAGAAGACCATGAGATGGGATAAGTTCACGGTGATGTCTCAGGAGGCCCTCCAGGCCGCCCAGGTGAAGGCGGAGCGGATGGGTCACCAGGAAGTCCTTCCCGAACATCTCTTCTTGAGCTTCCTGGAGCAGGAGGACAATATCGTCAACGCCCTCCTGGCGAAGCTGGGCGCGTCCGCCCGGAAGATACGGGAAGATTTGGAAAAAGCCTTGGCCATGCGGCCGCAGGTCAGTGGAGGCGAGGTCTTCTTCGGATCGGCCCTTCGTCAGGTCATGACCGTGGCCCAGAAGGAAGCCGATCAGCTCAAGGACGAATATATCTCCACCGAACACCTGTTTTTGGCGATGGTCAAGGAGGAAGGCAGCGATATCAGCCGGATCCTCGCCGGCAACGGGGTCCGTCAGGACGCCGTCCTCCAGGCCCTGGCGAGCGTCCGGGGAACCCAGCGGATCACGGACCCTCAGCCGGAGGGAAAGTACCAGTCGCTTCAAAGGTACGGGCGTGACCTCACCGAGTTGGCGCGCCTTGGAAAACTCGACCCGGTCATCGGCCGTGAAGAGGAAATCCGGCGCCTCATCCAGGTTTTATCCCGTCGCACCAAGAACAACCCGGTGCTCATCGGCGAGGCGGGAGTGGGGAAAACGGCCATCGTCGAGGGGCTGGCCCAGCGCATCGCCAACGGCGACGTCCCCCAGTCGCTCAAGAACAAGCGGCTCATCGCCCTGGATATCGGCTCGCTCGTGGCCGGCACCAAGTACCGGGGCGAGTTTGAGGACCGCCTCAAGGCCATCCTGAAGGAGATCAAGGAAGCGGAGGGTGAGGTCGTCCTGTTCATCGACGAACTCCATACCATCATCGGAGCGGGGGCCGCCGAGGGAGCGGTCGACGCTTCGAATATGCTCAAACCCCAGCTGGCTCGGGGAGAGCTTCGCTGCGTCGGCGCGACCACGCTCAACGAATACAAGAAGCACATCGAAAAGGATGCCGCCCTGGAGCGGCGTTTTCAGCAGGTCTTTGTCGGCGAGCCTTCCGTCGAGGATACGATCTCCATCCTCCGGGGGCTCAAAGAGAAGTACGAGGTTCATCACGGCGTCAAGATCAAGGATTCCGCGTTGGTCGCCGCCGCCACGCTGTCCAATCGTTACATCTCCGGCCGTTACCTTCCGGACAAAGCCATCGACTTGGTGGACGAGGCCGCTTCGCGCATTCGCATCGCGATCGACAGCCTGCCGGAGGAGATCGATGAGCTCGAACGGCGCATCCTCCAGATCGAGGTCGAGCGGCAGGCGCTTAAAAAAGAAAAAGACCAAAGCTCCCGGGAGAGACTGGAAAAACTGAGTCAGGAGCTGGCCGAGTTCAGGGAAAAAAGCTCTTCCCTCAAGGTGCACTGGCAAAGGGAAAAAGAGCTAATCGAAGCGATGAACAAGCTGACCGAACAACAGGACGCCCTCAAGATCGAGGAACAAAACGCCGAGAGACGGAGCGATCTGCAGCGGGTGGCCGAGATCCGTTACGGCCAGCTGATCGCGATCGCCAAAGAGATGGAATCGCTGAGGGGTCAGCTTGCCGAAGTCCAGAAGAAAGGGAAGATCCTGAAGGAAGAGGTCGACGAGGAGGATGTGGCCGAAGTGTTATCGCGGTGGACCGGCATTCCCGTGAGCAAGATGCTCGAGGGCGACCTGGAGAAGCTGCTCCGGATGGAGGACGAACTGCGGAAGAGGGTGGTCGGCCAGGACGAAGCGTTGCGGGCGGTTTCCGATACCATCCGGAGGGCCCGGGCGGGAATCCAGGATGCCGCCCGGCCGCTGGGATCGTTCATGTTCCTCGGCCCGACCGGCGTCGGGAAAACCGAACTGGCCCGGGCCCTGGCCGAGTTCCTGTTCGACGACGAGCGCGCCATGGTCCGTCTGGACATGTCCGAATACATGGAGAAGCATACGGTCTCCCGGCTGATCGGAGCTCCTCCGGGATACGTGGGCTATGAGGAAGGCGGCCAGCTGACCGAGTCGGTCAAACGGCGGCCCTATTCCATCGTCCTGCTGGACGAGGTCGAGAAGGCCCATCCCGACGTCTTCAATATCCTGCTTCAGATCCTCGATGACGGCCGCCTCACCGACGGAAAAGGGAGGACGGTCGACTTCCGCAATACCTTGATCATCATGACGTCGAACCTGGGGAGCCACGTGATCAAGGAGTTCAGCCAGGACTACGAGACCATGCGCCGCGAGGTGATGAAGATACTGGAGACGACATTGCGGCCGGAGTTTCTGAACCGGATCGACGAGATCGTCACCTTCCGTGCGCTGGACAGAGCGACGCTCATCCAGATCGTCGATATCCAGCTCGGGCTGCTCCAGCACAGGCTGGAAGAAAAGAAGCTCCAATTGGAGGTCAGCCCACGGGCCAAGGAGATACTCGCGGACAGGGGATTCGATCCTGTGTACGGCGCCCGCCCCCTGAAGAGGACGATCCAGCAGGAGATCCAAAACCCGCTGGCGCTCCGGCTCCTAAAAGGCTCCTACAAGGAGGGGGACACCGTCAGGGTCAATGCCGACGAAGAAGGTCGTCTCGTCTTCAAGTGAGGCCGATTTCAGGATGCCATTCAAAATCGATGAATGCCCGATTCCCTGCGGAGTTGAAAATATCGATGACGTATAGTAAATTGAGAGAATATATCGGATTCGCGAGGAGGTTCAAATGAAG
>JAFGRZ010000191.1 GCA_016934895.1 Candidatus Aminicenantota bacterium | reverse complement strand
TCGAAAAAGAGCTTTAAGCGTCGGTTTTTCAAAGAGCAGATCCGGTTCATCCGTCCTGATCCGGGCATCTCCGTGGGCGGGTCCCGGAAACAACAGGATTTCTCCCGACTGTCAATCGGCCTTCAGGACTCCCCGCTTGATATCTTTTTTTCGTAGATCCTGTACTTCCGATAGAGAGACGCGCCGATCGACACGGCGAAGTGGTTGATGGCCTGATTGTCTTCGAGCTGCCAGGAGAGCTCGCACCAATCGTAGCCCTTTCGGATGATCGCCTTTTCGAACTCGTCATAGAGAAGGTAAGCCAGGCCCGTGTGCATGCATTCCGGGACGATGCCGAACACCATCGCCCGGACGCCGGTGATCTTGCGCCGGCCGGCCAGGAACTTGAGGACGCCGAAAGGGAAGAGCCGGCCGTTCATCTTGATGAAGACCTGGTTGAAATCAGGGAAGGCGCCGGCGAAGCCCACCGTCCGCCCCTGGTGTTCGGCGAAGATGACAAGGTCGAGGTCGGCGAACCGGGCCAGGTTCTTGACCATGTGCTTTATCTCGCTGTCGGTCCAGGGGACGAAGCCCCAGTTCTTCCGCCAGCCGGAGTTGTAGACCGCGGCGATATCCAGGGCATCCTTCTGGAGGCTGGCCCGGGTCACGGTTCGGAAGGAGAACGGGCCCGATTTCCGAAGCCGTTCCAGAAGCCCCTCAGCTTGAGGGGATAGCTTCCGCTCGCGTCCTTTGAGAAAGGCGTAGAGGTCCTTGGCCTTGACCAGGCCGCACTTATCCATGAGATCGAGGTAGTAACGCGGATTGTAGGGCATCATGACGACCGGGGGACCGTCGAATCCTTCGAGGAGTAAGGCGCACTCGTCGTTCATGGACAGGTTCATCGGGCCGCGGAGCCTGTCCATGCCTCTTTCCCGGCCCCAGGCCTCGGCCGCCCCGATGAGGGCCCGGGCCGTTTCGAGGTCATCGAGACTCTCGTAGAGCCCGAAAAAGGCGGTCTTTTCCCGGTGGGCTTCGTTGTGGTTCCGGTCGAGGATCGCGGCGATGCGGCCGACGATTTTCTCCCCGCGGCGGGCCAGGAAATAATCGGCCTCGCCGTGTTCGAAGAAGGGGTGCTTCCGGCGGTTGAGCTTGCCTTTCATCTCCATGATGAGAGGCGGGACCCAATGCGGGTCGTTTTCGTAGACGCGCCAGGGGAAGCGGATGAAATTCTTGAGGTCGCTTCTCGTCTGAACCCTCCGGATCTCGATCCCGTTCATGGCCTCTCCTTCCCGGTATCGTCTGACCTTTACCTGCCGTGACATTTTTTGAACTTCAACCCGCTGCCGCAGGGGCAGGGATCATTTCTCCCCGGCCTGGCCGGTTTTGTCCCGGGGTCCAGGCCCTCTCCCGCCAGGATGGCCATGACATCCGAGGCGGGCCGGTTTTCGCATAGCAGCTCGGCCATAATCCGCATGGCTTTGTCCGCATGCTTGAAGAAGGCCTTGTACCCGGCACAAAGATAGTTCAGCCCCGGCTCTCCATCGGGCGCCTTGCCGAAGCGGTTCTTGGGACATTCCCCATAACAGACGTGCAGGAATTCGCACTCCCGGCAGTACCGGGGCAGCGTGTCCTTCTTGTCCTGCCCGAACTTTCGTTGTTTAGCCGATGCCACGAGGTCGACGAGAGGAGTCTCAAGGATGTTCCCGAGGAAATGGTCGGGCTCGACGAAGTGATCGCAGGAATAGAGATCTCCGTTGTGTTCGAGGGCGAGGCCCAGCCCGCAGGTGGGGCTGAAGATACAGACCGTGCCCGCCATGTCGAGCCAGCCGGCCAGGGCGCCGTCGAAGTTGAGGATAAAGGTGCTTCCGACGTCTCTTTTTATCCACTCATCGAAGATCCTGATCAGGAAATCCCCCCATTGTTCCGGCTGGACGGACCGGCCCGTGACCGTGTTTCCTTCCTGGTAGCCGGTCTCGTTGTCGCGCTCGACGATGGGGATGAACTGGATGAAATTGACTTTGAGCTCATCCCTGAAAAACCGGTAAACGTCCAGAGGATGACGGGAATTTTCCGAGTTCACCGTGCACAGGATGTTGAATTCCACCTTATTGGCCTGGAGCAGACGGGCCGCCGCCAAGACCCGATCGAAGGTTCCCCGGCCCCCCTTGTCTTTGCGATAGACGTCGTGAAGTTCCTTGGGACCATCAAGGCTCAGGCCGACAAGAAAATTGTTTTCGCGAAAGAACCGGCACCACTCCTCGCTAAGCAGGATGCCGTTCGTTTGAAAAGTGTTCTCGATCCGGGTGCCGGATTTCCGGTATTTCTTCTGGAGCCCGACCGACCGCCGGAAGAAATCGAGCCCCATAAGGGTGGGCTCTCCGCCCTGCCACGCCACCGTCACTTGAGGGACCTGGTGGGCTTCGAGGAGCTGCCGGATATAAACCTCGTGGACTTCATCGGACATCCGGAAATGGCTTCCCGGGTAAAGTCGCTCTTTCTTCAGGAAGTAACAATATTCGCAGTTCAGGTTGCAGGCCGATCCCGTCGGTTTGGCCATAACATGGAAGGCCTGCGGGACTTCAGGTTGAGGCGTTGATCATCTCCTTCCGGGCGAGCGCTTCGGAGTATAAAAAATGGCACGAAAGATATCAAGACCGGAGCTCGAGATTCAGCTCGATCCGGCGCTTCCCCTTACTCTGCAGGCCACAATTTCTGTTTGGAGGGAATCCGCTATGGTAGCCATGCTTTCGCGGAATTGGCGGTGTTTTGTTTTGCGCGGTCTAAAAAAGGAGATCGCGCTTTATTTCGGCACCTCGAGTCCTTATAATGGGCCCTCGAACATCTTCAGGCCCGGAGTGAGCCGGAAGCCGGCGCTTTTCAAAAGCCGGACCATCAAGAATAATGATTGAGAAGAGGCCGATGAAAGGAGGACCGATGTCCATCCGGAAAAACGGAATTATTGCCGCGGCCTTGGCCGCCCTAGCCATCGTTCTTTTTGCCGCCCCGGACACGCCCGATCTGGACATGATGAACAGGATCCGCTTCGAGGGATTGAACCACAGCCAGGTCGGCAAGCTCGTCGCCTATCTCTCCGACGTCATCGGGCCCCGTCCCGCCGGATCGCCCGAGATCGACCGGGCCAACAAGTGGGCGGCGGCCAAGATGAGGGAGTGGGGCATGACCAACGTGGCTCTCGAGCCCTACGAGGACTTCGGCATCGGCTGGGCCGTCCGTTACGTATCGGCCCACCTGCTCGAGCCGCACTATGCGCCGCTCATCGCCATCTCGGTCGAGTGGGGGTCGAGCACCAAGGGCAAGATCGTCGGCCCGCCGCTTACCGTCGATATCCAATCTCAGGCCGACTTCGCGAAATACAAGGGTAAGCTGGCCGGCCGGATCGTCCTCTACCAGCCGCCCAAGCCCGTTCCGACGCATTTCTCACCGGATGCCCGCCGCCACGACGCCGCGAGCCTGGCGGCGCTCGCTGAAACGCCTGTCCGAGC
>JAFGRZ010000190.1 GCA_016934895.1 Candidatus Aminicenantota bacterium | reverse complement strand
TTGACCAGGACGACGGTGAACTTGGAGAGCATCACCTGGACGGGCTTGAGGGGAAGCGAAACGAGATACTCGAGATCCGTCGAGAAATAGAACGTGGCGATCAGGTAGAACAGGCCGAAGACGAGGATGATGAACTGGCCGGCCAGGACCGCCAATGTCAGAAGGGCTTTTTCCTGACCGATGGACTTGAGGAGGTCATAACCGTCTCCGACCAGCCGGACATAAAGCACCAGGACCGGGACGATCGCCGCTGCAGCGAGAAAGATGAGCGGAACCATCCAGAGGTCGCGCCGTTGGACGAACAGACGATGGCGGAGGACAGACCAGCCGAAATTGGAGTTAAGCGCGGCCTTGATCAGGGCGGCGGTCGGAGTCATGATTCGGTCAACTCCAGGAAGATGTTCTCCAGTGAGGCTTTGTCCTTCGCCTGGTCCCGGAGCTCGGCCATCGTCCCCAGGGCGGCGAGCCGGCCCTTGCGGATAATGCCGATCCGGTCGCAGAGGCGCTCGGCGATCTCCATGATATGGGTGGAGAAAAACAGCGTTCCGCCCCCGGCACAATGCTCCCGCATGGCCTCCTTGAGGAGGTGAGAGGAACGGGGATCGAGACCGACCATCGGCTCGTCGAGAATGAGCACCCGGGGCTTGACCATGAGCGCGGCCGTCAGGATGATTTTCTGGCGCATGCCGTGGGAATAAGTTTGGATCGGGTCGCCGACAGCCCGGGTCAGTTCGAACGCCTCGATCCAGCGCTCGATCCGCCGCCGTCGCTCCGGCCCGTCGATGCCGTAGACATCACCGATGAAATTCAGGAATTCGATGCCCTTGAGGCGCTCGTAGATTTCCGGCTCGTCTGGGACATAGGCGGTCATGGCCTTGCAGCGGAGGGCTTCCGCCCGGCTGTCCAGGCCGTTGATCCGGATGGTGCCGGCGTCGGGCTCGAGGATGCCGACGATCATCTTGATGGTCGTCGTCTTGCCCGCTCCGTTGGGTCCGAGAAAACCGAAGATCTCTCCGGGCGGCACGGTCAATGAGAGGTCATCGACCGCCCGGACGGCGCCCTTGTTGTAGCTTTTTGAAACATGTTCGATCTCTATCATCGGGTCATCTCCGCATTGCTCAAAAAGCTATCTTAATAGGAAAAAAGGCCGAGTGCAATGGCGTTGACTCCCGGTTTCGAAAACCCGGGAGAGGCGGGAGAAGGGCCGCTTTATTTTTCCCCGGACAAGGCATATAATGCCTCCTTCATTCAGATCCGAGGAGGAATCATCATGGCCATCATCATTGACGGGCATGGTCTGACGGTTGAGAAGGTCGTCCAGATAGCCCGGGAGAACGAGCAAATCGAGCTCCATCCCGAAGCCAAGAAAAGGATCGAGAAATGCCGGGCTTTGCTCGAGGACAAGATCCAGAAAAAAGAGATCATGTACGGGGTCAATACCGGGATCGGCGAGCTCTCAGAAGTCGTTTTGACCCAGGAACAGGTCGAGAAATACCAGAAGTACATTGTCTACAGCCATGCCGCGGGCTATGGGAAGGCCCTCCCGGTCGAGATCGTCCGGGCGGCCATGCTGAGCCGGATCTCCTGCCATTGCCACGGCCATTCGGGCATGCGGCTGGTCATCACCGAGACCATGAAAGAGATGCTGAACAGGGGGGTGACGCCGTTCGTCTGTGAAAAGGGCTCGGTCGGAGCCTGCGGAGACCTTTCCCCGATGTCCCAGATTGCGCTTGCCGTTATGGGTGAAGGCGAGTCGTTTTATGAGGGAGAGCGGTTGCCTTCGGCCGAGGCGCTGAAAAGGGCCGGAATCCAACCGGTCGTCCTCGAGGCCCGGGACGGGCTGGCCATGATCAACGGCTCGAATTTCATCACCGGGCTGGGCGCCCTCGAGATCTATGATGCCCATCGCTGGCTCAAGCACTCCGAGATTGCCGCCGCCATGACCCTCGAGGTTCTCAACGCCAATATGAAAGCCTACGACGAGCGCATTCACCGGGTGAGAGGTTATCCCGGCGCTCTTGAATCCGCCGCGAATATTCGGAAGATCAGCGATGGAAGCGAGCTTCTGGCCAAGATCGGCAAGAAAAAAGTCCAGGACGCCTACAGCCTGAGAAGCACTCCCCAGGTTACGGGTTCGGCCAGGGATGCCCTCAAATGGGCCCGTTATATGCTCGAGATCGAGCTCAACAACGCGGCCGACAATCCCGTCTTTTTCCCCGATGAGGAGCTCGTCCTGACCGGCGCGAATTTCCAGGGTACGCCGCAGGCTTTTGCCCTCGAGCTCCTGGGCACGGCCATAACGACGGTGGCGGTGCTTTCCGAGCGCCGGCTCAACCGGTTGATGAATCAGCACCTCAGCGTCGGACTGCCGGCCTTCCTGACCAAGGGAGCGGGGATGTTCTCGGGGCTGATGCTTTCCCAGTACACGGCCGGGGCGCTTGTCTGCGAAAACCGCGTCCTTTCGCATCCCGCCGCGACCGGCTCCATCCCGGCCGCCGCCGACCAGGAAGACTTTGTCAGCATGGGCTGGACGACCGCGCTCAAAACCCGGCAGATCATCGACAACGCCCAGGCCGTCCTGGCCATTGAAATGATGGCCGGCGCCCAGGCCGTCGATTTCCGGGCGCCCCTCAAGCCGGGCCGGGGGATTCAGGCCGCTCACCAGGTCATCCGGAAATACGTCGCCCATCTTGAAGAAGACCGGCCGATATTCAACGACATCAACGCGCTCAAGGATGTCGTCGAAAGGGGAGAGGTCCTTGAGGCGGTGGAAAAAGCCGTCGGCAAGTTGAATTAGCCTTATGGCCTTGGCGACCTGCGAAATATTCCTTCCCGAGATGTCCAGGTTGCACTGCCATTGCGAACAATCCTTAGGAGCGAAGCCCAATTGTCCCTGAAGCGAAGAATCCCGCCAAAAAGAAAATCTGCAGTCTTTTGCTCCGGCTTGGAGAGCTTCATTGGTTAAGGCCTTGATCTTCGACATGGACGGGCTGATGATCGACAGCGAACGTCTTTACTGGGAAGTGGAGAGGGGGATCGCCCGTCAATTCGGCAAAGAGGTCGGCGAGGAAACGCTCTGGAAAATGATGGGCCGGAGACCGATCGAGGGGATGAGGATATTCGTCCAGGATCTGGGACTTCCCTTAACAGCCGAACGGGCCACGGAAATAAGGGATGGGCTGATGCGGGAAAAGTACCGGAACGAGTCCGAGCCCATGCCGGGGTTGATTCATATTCTGGATGCGTTCCACGGACGATTGAAGATGGCCGTCTGCACGGGCGCGCAGGGCGAATTCATGGAGATCGTGGTCGACCGGCTGAAGATCCGGGACAGGTTCGACGTCCTCCAGTCATCCGATGGGATCAAGAACGGAAAACCGAACCCGGAGATCTATCTGGCGGCCTGCGCGAAGCTGGGCGTCGCCCCCCGGCAGAGTATTGTCCTCGAGGATTCGGCCAACGGTTGCCTCGCCGCCAAGCGGGCCGGCTGTTACACGATCGCCGTGCCGTCGGATTATTCGCGAGGCCAGGATTTCGGCTGCGCCGATTTCATCGCCGCGGATCTCTTCGCGGCCGAACGGCATATCTCCTCGCTGCTGAGCTAAATGCCTCGTTCGGCACGGCGATTTTCTCATCATTCTCACCATTATTGATTGTCCATTCGATCATTGAGCCTGCCTGGAGCTCGAGCCGAAGGGATGCGTGTCGAGTAGACAGCGATGGTGGAGGGGAAACGAATGTATTGAAGCCCTTTTATGGAGAGAAGGGGAGAATCCCATGGCTTTTCGCCCGGCTCGCGTTATAATGGAGCCGGCTTTTGAATTCGATTTTTCGAGAGGTGATGCTGTGAATGATCGTATTGCCCTTGTCACGGGGAGCAGCCGGGGGATCGGCCTTGAAATAGCCGTTCTGCTGGCTGAGGATATGGATGGAGTCGCCGTCCACTTTAAGGAAAACGAGAAGGCCGCCGCAGAGGTTGTGACTGAAATAGAAAAAAAGGGGAAAAGCGCCAAAGCCTTCTCCGCCGACTTGACCTCTGAACAGGGAGCCAGGGACTTGATCCGCGATGTGGAAACGCATTTTGGACGTTTGGATGTCCTGGTCAACAACTTCGGCCCGATCATCGTCAAGCCCTGGCAGGAATTGACGACCGCCGATTGGGAGGGGATGTACCGAAGCGTTTTCCTGAGCGCCGCCTGGGGAATCGCCGGCGTGCTCCCGGGAATGAGAGAGCGCGGCTGGGGCCGGATCATCAACATCGGCTACAACCGCGTCGAACAGCTCACTGCATTTTCCAAAATCACGGCCTATGCCGTGGCCAAGACGGCTCTCCTCATTCTGACCCGATCCGCCGCCGTTCCGGAAATCAAGAATGGGATCACGGTGAACATGGTCTCGCCGGGTTTGATAGAGGGCGGGATGATGCCTGCGGGCGGGAAAATCGACCCCGCCTATTTCGGGAAAAAAGCCGATGTTGCCGAGGCCGTCAGATTCCTTGCCTCCGACAAGGCCGCTCATATTACCGGCACAAACCTCATCGTCGCCGGCGCCTGGAAGCTTTAGAGCCCGAAAAAAAGCTTGACAGGCCCCCAAAACAATGTCATCCTATGCGTATATGTATAAGTTAAATAAAATGTACGTAAACGTATGGGTGAATTTTGAATAAAAATGTATTCAGCCGGGACGAGTTCATCGCCAAATTCAACCTCGAAGAGGCCGCTCTCCGCGAATGGGAGAAGGGCAAACTCTTGAAACCGGTCGGATTCACCGACGATAGAGTCCCTCTCTATTCCGATGAGACGGCGGCGAGGGTCGTTCATATTCAGAGGCTCATCGACCTCGGTTACGAAAGCGAGGAGATCCAGAAGATCCTCAAGAAAGTGGGACTGCCGAAGGCCGTCGAGAATAAGAAAAAGCCCGAGGATCCGGACCGGTACCTGACCATCGGGAACCTGGCCGAGCGGGTCGGGCTGAGCCCGCGGACGATCAAGCACTGGGAAGACAAGGGCATCATCGAGCCCGACATGCGGAGCGAGGGAGGCTTTCGGCTCTA
>JAFGRZ010000189.1 GCA_016934895.1 Candidatus Aminicenantota bacterium | reverse complement strand
CCCCATAACTCTGCGCCACGTCCCATAACTCTACAACTCTGCAAGGCCGGAATTTTGAGCGGGCATGATTCATTTCTAATTCACACGCCCTCTGCGTCCCGGCCGGCGTGGGAAAACATGGCCAGGAGCAGCTTGCGGTCGCGGTCGGTCATAGCCAAGCGGCCGAGGAGGTCCCGGACCATCTGGCTGGTGTGGCGCTTGTTGGTGGGGTGGATGAATCCGCGTCTTTCCAGCTTCTCGAGGATGAGCCGGATGCACCCTTCCTGTTCGCCCCGCGGCAGCGGCGTTTCCCAGTCGGAAAAAGCGGACGAAAAATGGGACGGTCCTATTTTCTCTTTTTCAGTGCCGGGAGGTCCGATGGCCGAGTCGTGAGAATTAAGGACCTGCCCCATTTTGGTCCCCTTTTTGCTCCCGGTTGGCTTTAAAGACGAGTTGGATGGAAAGAGGACCGTCCCCATTTCCCCGCGGCGGAAGAGCTCGAAGAGGGTGATCAGGACGGCGGCGGCCAGGTTGTAAGAAGGTTGCCGGGATGCCTGAGGAATGGACCAGCGGAAATTCGAGACGGCCAGTTCGGCCGAGGTCAGGCCCGTCCGCTCGTTGCCGAAGAGTAATCCGATTTTCACCTCGCTCGAGAACGAAAGCATCTTGACAACGGCCTCCTCGAGCGGAAGCACGGAAAAGTTTTTGCGCTGCTTGGCGGTCGAGGCAAAAACGACGTCGAGGTCTCCCGTGGCCGGGGCTAGATCCGGGAAGAAAGAGGCCGCCCTGATGATCTCCTTGGCGTGGATTGCGGTTCGCGGAGAGGCAATCTCGGCCCTCTTCCTTCCGACCACCCGGAGATGGCGGAAGCCGGTGTTCTTCATCGCCCGCGCCACGAGCCCGATGTTCTCGAGGCTTTCGGGCCGGACCAAAATGACAAAAAGGCGCTCATTTAAGGCTGTCGCCGCGCTCGGGCTCATTCTCTTCCTCCGCATGACTAGAACTCATCCAACATCAGAAGAATATAACATAATGGTTGCCCGGCCAAGACCAAGGTTAGCTGATCGACTAAACCCGGCCCGGCCCCCTCTATCCTTCCCGGCTCATTGAACGCCGCCCCGATATGTGCTAAAAGGATTCCGGTATGACCGAAGAGATTGCTACCCGATACGACCCGGCCGCGGCCGAGGGACCCATCTATCTCCGCTGGCTCGAGGCCGGCGCGTTCGCCGCTTTCCCCAACGGACGCGGCCGCGACCGGCGCTACGTCATCATGATGCCCCTCCCCAACGTGACCGGCGCGCTCCACATGGGCCACGCCATGGACAATGTCATGCAGGACCTCCTCATCCGTTGGCACCGCATGAAAGGAGACAACACCCTCTGGATGGCGGGCACGGACCATGCGGGAATCGCCACCCAGGCCGTCGTCGAGAAACGTCTGTTCGAACTCGAGGGCAAAACCCGCCATCATATCGGCCGCGAGCGACTCGTCCGGCGGATCTGGGAATGGAAAGAGGAATACCAGCAGCGGATCATCCGGCAGCAGCAGGAAATGGGCTGCTCCTGCGACTGGGACCGCCAGCGCTTCACGATGGACGCCGTGTGCACCCGGGCCGTCCGGGAAGCCTTCTTCCGGCTGTTCCGCAGCGGCCTCATCTACCGGGGCGACCGTCTCGTCAATTGGGATTGCCAGCTCCAGACGGCCGTGAGCGACGATGAGATCATCCACGAGACTGTGCAAGGGCATTTCTGGCACATCCGCTACCCGGTCATCGACCCCAGGCCGGGAGAGCCGGAATTCATCACCGTGGCCACAACCCGCCCGGAGACGATGCTCGGCGATACGGCCGTGGCCGTCCATCCCGATCCGGCCGCCGAGCTCAACCGGCTGAGCGAAGAGCTCCCGCGGAGAATCTCCGCCGCGCCGGCGAAGGAAAAACCCGCGCTGGAGAAAGAGCTGGAAGAGGCCCGGAGGAGGAAGAAGGAGCTCCTCCCCCATCTCCTCAAGCTGAGGGACATGGCCGAGCAGGGCCGGACCGTTCTCCTTCCCCTTCTCGAAAGGCCCATCCCGCTCATCCTCGACGAATGGGCCAGGCCGGAGTTGGGCTCCGGCTGCGTCAAGATCACTCCAGGTCATGACCCCAACGACTATGAAGTCTGGAAACGCCACCGCTCCCGGATCGGGATCATCAACATCCTCAACGCCGACGGCACCCTGAACCAAAACGCCGGTCCGTACGCAGGGGTGGACAGGTTGGAGGCCCGGAAAAAAGTCGTCCGGGACCTCGAGGACAAGGGATTCCTGGAGTCGGTGGAAGACAGGGAGATCGAGATCGGCCATTCCGACCGGTCGAAAACCCCGATCGAACCGTTTCTCTCCAAGCAGTGGTTTATCCGCATGGGAGATGTCAAGGGCGGCATCCTTTGCGGCGCGGGAACGGACAAGGAATTCAGCGCCGCCGGACTCGCCCAGGCGGCCATCGATGCCGCCGGTCCCGATTACCGAAGCCCCTCGGGACGCCGCCTCGAGTTTCATCCCGACCCCGAGCGCTACCGGGGCACATATGTCAATTGGCTCGGGGAAAAGCGCGACTGGTGCATCAGCCGGCAGCTCTGGTGGGGTCACCGGATCCCCATCTGGCACGGGACTTTCGAAGGCGCGGCCCTCGCCGACATCATCCCCCGGGTCCCCAAGGCCTCGTCTGACGAGCTTTTTGTCTGGGTGGCCGACCCGGAAGGAAACCTCCACCCTCCGGAGGCCAAAGCGATTTCAGGAGGAGGCCGGTTCAACCTGCTTGTCTGCCTCAGGAACGCCGCCGCCGAGAAGGCTTTGGCCGGTTCCCTGGAAAACCTGGGCCTTGTCCAGGACCCCGACGTGCTTGACACCTGGTTCAGCTCGGCCCTCTGGCCGTTTTCCACCCTGGGCTGGCCCGACCCGGAAACGGCCGAGGTGGACCCCGCCAAACCCACGCTCGGAGCCCGGGACGGTTTCGAGAACTGCCTCGACTATTATTATCCCGGCTCCTGTCTCGTGACTGCCCGGGATATCATCACGCTCTGGGTGGCCCGGATGCAGGTCGCCGGCCTTTTTCTTCTGGGGGATGTTCCCTTCACCGACTGTTTCATCCACGCCAACATCCAGGACGGCAAAGGGGAACGGATGTCCAAGAGCAAGGGAAACGGGATCGACCCGGTGGATATCATCGAGAAATACGGGGCCGACGCCATGCGCTATGTCCTCTGCGACATGCAGACGGGCACTCAGGACATCCGCCTGCCCGTCCAGGCCATAAGTCCCTACACGGGAAAGCTCGTCGACTTGGCGACAGCCAAACACGGACGGACGGTCTTCACCTACCTGGACCCGGAAACGGGCAAGGAGTTCGACGTCCTGGGAACGATCAAGGACCTCCCGGTTGCCAAGATCATCAGCGCACGCTTCGAGGTCGGACGGGCGTTCTGCACCAAGCTATGGAATGCGGCGCGCTTCGCCCT
>JAFGRZ010000028.1 GCA_016934895.1 Candidatus Aminicenantota bacterium | reverse complement strand
GCCGGAGTCAGCACCGTTTGAGCGCCGCCGATGAGCGCCGGGCTCTCGATCTCGATGGTCACTCCGGGGAGCGGCTCTCCTTCTTCATCCGTGACCGTTCCGCGGATGGTCCCGGTCAGCCGCTGGGCTTCAAGGATTCCTGCGGAAAGGGCGAAGAAGACGCTGAGAAAAAGACAAAACCCCGTTTTTTTCATGTTTTCTCCCCTCGCATTGAGCATTCCTTTTTATTTAGGGTTTCGATTCAATTCCAGTGAATTAGATATAAGACGGAACCGGGGATGTCAAGCGAAAAGAGACAGCCGCCGGAACAGCGGCGACGGATTCTTTTTTGCGGAAGCGACGTTCTCCAGGTGAGTCTTACAGCCCCAGCTCCTTGAGCAGGAAATCGGCCCGGCCGAATTTCTGGGTCACCCAGAGGACATAGCGGATGTCCACGGCGATCGAGCGGCTGTACTCCTCGCTCCAAGCGTAATCGTTGATCGTGGCCTCGTAAGTGCGGTCGAAATTGATCCCGATGAGCTCACCCCGCGCGTTGATCACGGGGCTTCCCGAGTTGCCGCCGGTCGTATCGGTGTCATAGAGGATGCAGACGGGCACATCGCGGAGCCGGGGGTGCTCGAACGCACCGAAGTCCCGCTTCTCGAAAAGCTCGGCCAGCGCAGGCGGGGTATCAAAGGGCTCCCGGCCCGTCGTCTTTTCAATGACGCCCCTGAGCGTTGTGATCGGCGAGTAGTCCACGGCGTCGACCGGTTCATACCCTTTGATCCGGCCGTAGGTCAGCCGCAGCGTGCCGTTGGCGTCGGGGATGAAACCCTTGCCCAGGAAAAGTTCTTTCACATCGCTGAGCCGGGCATAGAGCGGGTCGAGGGCGCCGCGGCGGGCTTTCTGTTTTTCCCTCAACTCCAGGACGTCCGGATACAGGGCCCTGGCCAGGTCGAGGAACGGATCCTCCACCTTGGCCAGCTCTCCCGGCGTCATTTCCAGGAGTTTCTCGACGAACCGGGAATCGTTCAACCTGGTGCCGGCATACATTTTATTTAGGTACCCGCCGATCGCCGTCTCGCTGAAATCCCCTCCCAGGGCCTCGTCGAGCGGCTTGATCCGGCTCGCCTCCGGGAGTTTGGAGGCCTTCAGGATGAGCTCCCGGAAAACAGCCTTGTCGGTGGGTTCGTAATGATTACGGAGGCCGAGCATAAGGCGCTGCCTGACGCGCGGAAAATTCCGGTCCATGTAGGCCGGCTCACGCTCCAGGTCCGGTTTCGGCCGCTCGATCCCCGCCTCATGGACCGTGGAAGCGAGGCCGAGCAGGTTCACGGAGCTGCCCAGGTATCCCAGGATGGCCTCGGAGCCGAAGCTCGCGCGATTGTCGTCATACACCGCCGCGATGTCGGTCAAGATCGTCCCGTATCGCTCCCGCCGTTCCAGGTCCGCCTCGATGAACCGTTGGAGGGCCTTCTCATCCTCGCGCCGGCGCTCCACCAGCCCGAGCCTCTTCATCCCCTTGAGCTTGCCGCGGTAGTTTTTCATGGTGTTGGCCAATCCCTTGATACGCGAGGCGTGGAGAAGCGCCACCCCGCGGTCGCCGGCGCCCATCTTCTCCATGAGATCGATCTGCCGGGCGTACCAGTCGACGACATAGGGCATCCGGACCTCTTCCTCGAAGGCCAGGAAGCTGGCCGCGCTGTGCCTGTAGGTCCGGCCGGGATAGCCCAGGAGAAACACAAAATCGCCTTCATCGACGCCTCGCGGCTGGATCCGGAGGAACCGCTTGGGTTTGAAGGGGACATTCTGTGGGGAATAGTCGGCGGGCGAGCCGTCCGGGGCCACATAGGCGCGCAGGAAGGAAAAATCCCCGGTGTGGCGCGGCCACATCCAGTTGTCCTCCTCGCCGCCGAACTCGCCGATGGAGCGGGGCGGGACATAGACCATCCGGATGTCTTTTAAGTACGTGTAAATAAAGAGAATATAGGTTTTTCCGGTGAACATCTCGGAGACTTCGGCCCGTTTGCCCGGATTGTCCTTCTCCGTCTGAGCCACGATCTCTTTGGTCCGCTTTTCGATGGCCTTCGTGCGGGCGGCGAAGTCCATGCCCGGCAGCACGGAGCTGAGGACTTCCGCCGAGACGTCACGGAAGGACTCGGTGATGCGGGCCGTCATTCCTTTGGCCTGGATTTCCTCCGCCCTCGTCCGGGCGAGAAATCCGTCACGGATGTAATCGTTTTCCCGGGTGCTTGCCGCCTGGACGGCGCCGAAGGCGACGTGGTGGTTGGTCACGAACAGACCGTCGGGAGAGACGAACGAGCCCGTCGCCCCGACTCCGACGATGGCGAAGATCAAGCTTCTGTCGGTCGAATAGATCTCGGCCGGATCGATCTCCAGGCCTTTCGACCGGAGGTCGAGCTTCATGATCTCGCTGATCGGATACATCCCTTCGTCAACGGCCGCCGGGTAGGCCGGGGAGAGGATGAGCCCGCAAAAAAGCAAAACCGCGGCGATTCTCTGAAACATCATGATCTCCTTCCGAATGGGTTCAGGAAGATATTACATCAATCTTTCGCCAATTGGGAGTCATGGGCCCGGCAGGATCTCCCGCACCGCGCCGCGGCGGCGGGTGACCTTCATCTGGTCGAGAAGCTCAAGCAGCGGGATGGCGTACTTCCGGCTCAGGCCGGTCAATTGCTTGAAGTCGGCGACGGTCAGCTCTCTTCTCCCCGACGATCTCACCTGGGCGACGACCTCGTCCAGCCAGCGGGAGTGAATGAACAAGCCGTCCGGACTCTGGACGACTTTCTTTCTCTCGGCCAGGACGGAGAGCAATCTCTCCAGCCGCTCCGGTGACAGGTGGAACCGGCTGCGAATCTCGCCCAGCGAGACCGACTGGAACTCGCCCCGGTAACACATGTCTTCGAGCTGCTCCACGATCTTCTCTTCTTGGGCGGAGAGGGTTGCCTGATGAGCGGTCATCATCAGCCGGGTCCCCGTTGACGTCACCTGGCCCGCCCTTTCCAGGGTCCTGATGACCAGGAGGAAAATCTTTTCGGAAACACCGAATCTCCTCTTGATTTTTTCCATGAGGACGCCCTTCTGGCCGGGATGGAGTTGATGGAATTTTTCCAAGTAAGCGAGCACTTTGCCGCTGAGATGATCGAAACTTGCCCGGGAAATCAAAAACAGGGGCGAAAAGGCGAGGATTTTGACCTTCCCTTCCTCCTCCAATTTTTCGCCCAGCCTCTGGAGACTCTCCTCGCTCAGATTGCAGAACTCACGGATCTCCCGTTCATGAAGGCCCCGGACTCCGTTTTTGCGGCAGAGAGCGTCCAGCATTTCCCCCTCGTCCCCGGACAAAGACAGAAGGAAATCCCAATCGACCGCCTTTCTCGTCTCTTCCTCCTTCGCCAAGCCCGGGTTGAGAACCATCCCTCGGCCGACCTGGGCGTTTTTTCGAGCATCCAAAACCGCGAACGTGTCCCGCCACTTGAGCATCAAGGGACGGCGGACATTTGCTTCCATGAAAACCTGACCGGTCTTGGGCTCGGGGCCGGGGCCGTAAGGCCGGATGGAAGCGGACTCTTTCTGGTCCCGGAGAAGGAGCAAAACCTGGCTGGGAAGCGGCGTTTCAGAGCCGTCCAGAACCAACAGCGCCTCGAAAACGGCCGTCCTCACGACGATTCTCCCCGTTTCTCTCCGCTCAATACCAAGGTCATCCGGCGAAGCTGCGGATCGACCGCCGCCAGGATGACGGTGACCCGCTGGCCGATCGTGAAGCGCCTTCCGGAACGCCGGCCGACGAGCAAGTGGGTTGAAGTCCGGTGATAGTAATCGCCGCCGAGATCGGGAAACGGGATGAGCCCGTTGACGAAGAAATCCTCGAGTTCCACGACCACCCCGGCTTTATTGATATCGACGATGATCCCGGCAAACTCCTCGCCGAGTTTCCCTTTCAGAAAACGGAAGATGCGCCATCCCACGAGGTCCTTCTCGGCCTCGTCGGCCTTCCTCTCCTTTTCGGAGCAGTGGAGAGCCAGCTCCGCCAGTCCGGTGAGCTTCTCCTTTTCGCCCCGCAGCTCTGCTTTGAGGGCGCGGTGGACGACGAGGTCGGGATAGCGGCGGATCGGAGAGGTAAAGTGTGTATAGTCCTCCTTGGCCAGACCGTAATGGCCGGTGTTCCCGTCCGCATAGACGGCCAGTCGAAGGGCTCGGAGGACGTGTTGCTGGATGACCTTCTCACCCGGCTTTCCCTCGACCTGTTTCAGGATCCGCTGCAGATCCTTGGAGGTTATTTTATCGGGCCCGGGAATGTCCCAACCGAAATGGTCGAGAAAATCCCGCAGTTCCTCGAGGTCGGACCGGCCCGGCGGAGGATGGACCCGGTAAAGAGACGGCCTGCCGGCCCGGTCGAGGTACCCCGCGACGGCCTCGTTGGCCGCCACCATGAATTCCTCGATAAGGTGGTGCGCTTCGTTTGATTCGAAGGCGGCGACACTCTGAAGCCGGCCTTCCTGGTAGACGAGCTCGGGTTCGAGGAGGTCGAAATTCAGGCTGCCCTGCTCCTCCCGGCGCGCCCGGAGGATCGAGGCCAATTCCCGCATCAACAGAAAATCGGGGACGAGCGTTCGATAGCGGCGCCTCTCCTCCCCGTCTCCCTGAAAAATTTTGAACACCGATGTATAGGTCATCCGCTCGGCCGTCTTGATAATCGAAGGGTGGAAGCCGGTCTTGATCAGCCGGCCCTTTTCGTCGATCTCGAGAAGGGCCGTCACGGTCAACCGCATCTTCCTCGGCCGCAGGCTGCAGAGGTCGTTGGAAAGCTCCTCGGGGAGCATGGGAAGAGTGAGTCCCGGGAAATAGACGCTCGTCGCCCGGAGCCGGGCGTCCCGTTCCAGGGCCGATCCGGGCCGGACATAATGGGAGACGTCGGCGATGTGGACTCCGAGCAGATAGCGGCCGGACGGGAGTTTCCTGATGCTGACGGCATCATCGAAGTCCTGGGCCGTCTCGCCGTCGATCGTCACCGTCGTCCAGTTCCGGTAATCGACCCGACCTTCTCTCTCCCGGGC
>JAFGRZ010000188.1 GCA_016934895.1 Candidatus Aminicenantota bacterium | reverse complement strand
GGAGAGCTCGAAAAACTTCACGATTTGCGTGCCCACAATGCCCGGGAATTCGGCCTCGCCGCCCGCCATGTTGATGCCGGCGACGCGGCCCATCTTGTTGGCCGTTGATCCCAGAGGATAATAGACGCTCCGCCTGAGGAGCCGGTGATGAACGGTGGCGCAATCCCCGGCGGCGAAGACGTCCGGGTCCGACGTCCGGCCGCGCCGGTCCGCTTTGATGGCGCCGTTTTTTTCCATGTCGAGCTCACCGCGACAGAACGGAGTGGCCGGAGCTGTTCCCACCACCGAGAACACGACTCCCGCCTCGAACGTCCCGTGGTCGGTCTCGAGAACGAATCCGGCGCCGGCTTTAGAGACCTTTTTCACGGCCGTACCCGTCATGAGTTCAATGCCTTTTTCCCCGATTTTCTTGAGGACGGCCCGGCGGATGCGGGGCGGCCAGAGCGCCGCCGGTTCGGGCAGGAGCTCCAGGATGAGAACGTCCACTCCCCTTTTTTTCAGGGCTTCGGCGACCTCGAGGCCGATATTCCCGGCACCGATGATGGCGGCTTTCCGTGGCTTCTCTTTTTCCAGGAACGCGAGGATTCTCGTCAGGTCGTCGATCGTGTGGACATTGAAGACGCCGTCCGCAGCGTAATCGATGAACGGCAGCCGGTAGGGCGAGGCCCCCGTCGCGACGAGGAGCGTGACATATTCCTCTTGGGACGTCATCCCGGTTTCAAGGTCCCTCACCTCGATGATACGCTCTTTGCGGTCGAGGGAGACGGCTTCCTTTCGGGTCTCCACCTGGATTCCCCTCAATCTGGCGAAGCTCTCCGGAGTGAAATGAATGAGCTTCTGAGGCGAGGCGATCTCACCGGAAATAACATAAGGAATTCCGCAGGCCCCGTAAGATATGTGAACGCCCTTGTTGATCACCTTTAAAGAGGCCTGGGGCTGAAGCCTCTTGATCTGGACGGCGGCGGAGAGACCCGCCGCATCGGCTCCGATAACGTAGTAATCCCAGCGCATCGCTGCTCCTTTCTACGGACCGGCGATCAGGAGTGTGGTCGGATCGAAGCTGAGGCTGAGCTCGGTCGGCGAGGGAAAATCGTGATCCTTCAGAAGGTGGAGTTGCACCTGGTCGCGCAGATGACGCAAAGTGATCAGCACGTCCACCTTTTCCAGGCAGCATTTGAGTTCGTTGGGGAATCCCCGCTCATCAAATTGCGGTTCCGGCCCTTTGAGAGAAGCGCTGAACCAAACCTCGAGGCCCATCCGTCCTGCGAATTCTCCAAATCTGGCCAGGTCTTCCGGTGATGATGGGGTGAACGTATAGCCGTCGACGATGACCGTATCGGCCGCAAAATTCCCGTCCCGGATCATCGCCTCAAGGCTGCGCAGCACTTGTTCGACCTTCATCCCCGCCTGGCTGAAATTCATGATCACCCGGTTTTTGATGATCTCGTCATGGATTTCGGTTGCCGATTCGAGCCCCAGGCTCCTGGCGATCTCGCGGAAGATATCCTCGTACCAGTTGATGATGTGGTCCACCCGGCTGGCATAAGAAACATGGATGACGGGCTTGTGCTGGAAAAGTTTGTCGGTGGCGATATGGACCAGGCAAGCCGTCTTGCCGACCCCCTTGCGGGATGCCAAGACGCCGATATGGCCCTTGCCCAGGCCGCCGTGCATGGATTTCTCCAATACCCTGACCGGGCTTCTCGCGACGAGTTCTTCCATCCTCATGACTGGGACTCCTCCCTTATTTTTCTTGCTCTTTCCGGAGCTTTCCCTGGTGCTCGGCGATGAGCTTTTCAGCGACCTGAGCGGGGACCCGGGCGTATTTGAGAAACTCCATCGTAAATTCCGCTTTCCCTTGGGTCAGCGAACGCAGCACCGTGGAATAGCCGAACATCTCGCTGAGCGGGACCTCGGCGTCCACCCGGGCGAACGTCCCGTCCTCAACCGAACTGATGATCACTCCCCGGCGCTGGTTGATGGTGGCGAAGATATTCCCCAGAAACTCGGCGGGTCCCTCCACTGAAAGCGTCATGATCGGCTCCAGTGCATAAGGTTTGGCCTTCGCATAGGCCTGCCAGAAAGCGCCCTGGGCCGCGGCCTGGAAGGCAAGGTCGGAAGAATCCACATCATGCGCCTGTCCATCGGTGAGCGTGACCTTGATGCCGGTGATGGGAAAACCGATCAGGCGGCCCTTCTTGAGCGACGCCTGGAAGCCCTTGTCGCAAGCCGGGATGAATTCGCGGGGGATCCGTCCGCCCTTGACCTCGTTGACGAACTCGTAGGGTTTTTCCGGGGATGGCTCGACAAATCCGATAATCCGGCCGAACTGGCCGGCCCCCCCGGTCTGTTTTTTATGGGTGTAGTCGAACTCGGTCCGCAAGGCGATCGACTCGCGATAGGCCACCTGCGGCATGCCGGCTCGCACGGCGACCTGATACTCTCGTTTCATTCGCTCGAGGTAGACATCCAAATGAAGCTCGCCCATTCCCTGGATGATCGTCTCCTTGGACTCGGCATCGACGTGGGTTCGGAAGGTCGGGTCCTCCTTGGTGAAGCGCTTCAGCGCTTTGGACATATTGTCGGTGGATTTATTCTCCGCCGGATAGAGAGCGAGCGAAATGACCGGCTCGGGCACAAAGATCGACGACATGGCCAGGTTCAATCCCGGCTTGACGAAGGTGTCGCCGGAATGGCAATCGATGCCGAAAAGGGCGACGATGTCCCCGGCGGACGCTCCCTCGATCTCCTTCGGACTATCGGCGTGCATCCGGATGAGCCGGCCCACCCGGATGGTTTTGCCGGTCCGGGTGTTGAGAAGCTCTGCGCCCTTTTGGATTCTCCCCTGATAGATCCGGATGTAGGTGAGCTGTCCGTAAGGGCCCTCCTCGAGCTTGAAAGCGAGGGCGACGGTATCGGCCTCGGGATCCGATTTCAGGATGACTTTTTTCTCCTCACTGTCCAGGTCAAAAGCGGTGTTCTCGACTTCCGTGGGATTAGGCAGGTAGCGGACGACCGCATCCAGGAGAAGCTGGACGCCTTTGTTCTTATAGGCCGAGCCCATCAAGATGGGCATGAGTTCCCGGCCGACCGTTCCGCGCCGGACGGCCTCGATGATCAACTCTGGAGTTTCCCGGCCCTCGAGGGCGGCTTCAGTGAGTTCATCCGAGAAAGTGGCGGCCGCGTCCAGCAACGCCTGCCGGTGTTGGATCGCCTCCGCTTTGAGTTCCTCCGGGAGGACGTCCCGCCGCACGATCTCCCCTTGGACTCCATCGAAGTAAACGGCCTCCATGGTGACAAGGTCCACGATGCCCCGGTGCATGCCCTCGAGACCGATGGGAATCTGCATGAGGACGGCCTTGCGGGC
Source organism: Candidatus Aminicenantota bacterium (assembly GCA_016934895.1). GTDB lineage: Bacteria > Acidobacteriota > Aminicenantia > Aminicenantales > UBA8522 > UBA8522. Next base: position 658 of record JAFGRZ010000188.1, on the reverse strand, counting down.
GAGCGCCTTGACCAGCTGGTCCTGGACTTTGAACGGGTCGGCGCCTGTCCGGTCGAGCTTGTTGATGAAGGCGATGCTGGGAACCTTGTAACGCCGGAGCTGGCGGTCCACGGTTATCGTCTGGGATTGGACCCCGCCGACGGAACAAAGCACCAGCACGGCGCCGTCGAGGACGCGAAGAGAACGTTCGACCTCGATGGTGAAGTCGACGTGTCCGGGTGTATCGATGATGTTAATGGTGTGATCGCCCCAGGAGACGTTGGTGGCGGCCGAGGAGATGGTGATCCCGCGCTCGCGCTCGAGCTCCATCGAGTCCATGGTCGCGCCCACGCCGTCCTTGCCCTTAACCTCGTGCATCCGGCGGATCTTCTTGCAGTAGTAAAGCACCCGCTCGGTCAGCGTCGTCTTGCCGGAATCGATGTGGGCGCTGATCCCGATATTCCGGAGCTTGGCGATATCCATAGTCCCCATATTATAGCATGGGGTCAGGTCTCAACATTCAACATTAGGGACTTGGACCGCCTGGTATCGATTCTTTTGTTGATTGTTGAGACCTGACCCCGCTTATTCGACTTGGGGTTTGATGACCTCGGCCCTGAGACGGCCGAGCGCTTCGGATAGGCGCTCGAACATCGCGTCGCCTTCGTAGATTCCGATG
>JAFGRZ010000187.1 GCA_016934895.1 Candidatus Aminicenantota bacterium | reverse complement strand
GGCGAAAAATTCCGCAAGATGTTCCTGAAAATCATGCAGAAAAAAAATTACATCGAACTCCTCGAACGCAAGAGCTATCCGCGCTTTCTCATCGACCTCCTGATCAAAGAGGGGGTGGGCAGCCTGGAGTTTCTCCAGGACAGGAAAGCGATGAAGCGGGTGCGTTCCCTGATCGAGGCCAAGGACATGCAGACCGATCTGGACAAAGACGAGGAGTACGAAGCTTACGAGCTCGGGATCCACTTCCAGATCAACGGGATGTCCATCGACTGCAAGGTGAACCTGGCCCTCGTGGACTCCGTCGAATACAAGAACCTCACCAAGATCTACAAGGAGCTCGAGGACTTCCGGCCTCCTTATGAGGTCCTCAGCAACGGCGAATCCATAGTCATCGAAAATGAGAACAAGCTCGTCGAATACCTGCATGAGAAAGGCAAAAAGGGAGTCTCCATCCAGCGCTACAAGGGCTTGGGCGAGATGGCCCCGGAGCAGCTCTGGGAAACGACCATGAACCCGGAGAACCGGGCCCTTCTCAAGGTCTCCATCCAGGATGCCGTCGAGGCGGAAGAGATTTTCAACACGCTGATGGGAGACGAAGTCGAAAGGCGGCGGAACTTCATCGAGACCAACGCCCTGATGGCGACGAATCTCGATATCTGACCCGCGCCCGGAAAGGACCCGACCGATGACCCCTGCCGACAAGGACAAGAAACAAGACGAAACCGGCCGGCCGTTGCCGCCGGCCGCGGCCGACCTTTCAGTGGTCAGCCTCGAGGAGGAGATGCGGCGTTCTTACATGGACTACGCCATGAGCGTCATCATCGGCCGGGCCATCCCCGACATCAAGGACGGTCTCAAGCCGGTCCACCGGCGCGTCCTCTATGCCATGTACGAATCGGGGACGACCCACAGTAAGCCCTATAAGAAATCGGCCCGGATCGTCGGCGATGTCATCGGAAAATACCACCCCCACGGAGACCAAGCCGTCTACGACACCCTGGTGCGTCTGGCCCAGGACTTCAGCATGCGGTATGTGCTGGTCGACGGCCAGGGGAACTTCGGCTCGATCGATGGCGATCCGCCGGCGGCCATGCGCTACACCGAGGTCCGGATGGCCCGGCTGGCCGACGAGATCATGGCCGATATCGAGAAGGATACGGTCAACTTCGTTCCCAATTACGACGAGAGCCTGACCATGCCGGAGGTCCTGCCGACCAAGTTCCCCAATCTCCTCGTCAACGGCGGGTCGGGAATCGCCGTGGGCATGGCCACGAACATCCCGCCCCACAACCTGTCCGAAGTGTGCGACGGGTTGGTCTATCTCGTCCAGCATCCGAGTGCGTCGCTCGACAAGATCATGGACTTCATCCCGGGGCCCGATTTCCCGACGGGAGGGTTTATCTTCAACAAGCCGGGCATCCTGGACGCCTACCGCGACGGCCGGGGAGTCATTCAGCTCCGGGCCAAGTCGATGATCGAACACGGAGAGAAGGGCGAACGCGAGCGCATCGTCATCACCGAGATCCCGTACGCGGTCAATAAGTCCCGCCTCCTCGAGTCGATGGCCGACCTGGTCAATGCCAAAAAGATCGAGGGCATCGCCGATCTTCGGGACGAGTCCGACCGGGAGGGGATCCGGGTGGTTATCGAGGTCAAGAAGGGAGAGCTGCCCGAGGTCGTTCTCAACAACCTCTATAAGCACACGGCGTTACAGACATCCTTCGGAATCATCATGCTGGCCATCGTCGACAAGCAGCCCAAGATGATGGGCTTGCTGGACATGATGAAGTATTTCATCTCCCACCGCCAGGACGTTATCCGCCGGCGGACCCGCTTCGACCTGAAAAAAGCCGAACTTCGGGCCCACATCCTGGAGGGATTGACCATCGCCCTCGATCATATCGATGCCATCATCAAACTCATCCGCGCCTCCAAGAACGTCGATGAGGCCCGGACCGGCTTGATGACCAAGTTCAAGCTGACCCAGATCCAGGCCCAAGCCATTCTGGAGATGCAGCTGCAGCGGCTGACGCATCTGGAGCGGGACAAGATCGTCCAGGAATACAAGGAGGTCAAGGCCCTGATCGCCAAACTGAAGAAAATCCTCGGCTCCGAGAAACTCATCCAGGAGATCATCATCGATGAGCTCAAGGAGAGCAAGCACCGCTACGGCGATGAGCGTCGGACCGAGATCCGCGACGAGGTTATTTCCGATATTCGGCCCGAGGATCTGATCAAGGAGGAGGACGTGGTCGTCATGACCACCCAGTCCGGATACATCAAACGGACATCCCTCTCCTCCTACCACTTTCAGATGCGCGGCGGCAAGGGCCGGCGGGGGATCAGCATGAAGGCCGAGGACGTCATGGAAGACGTCTTTGTCTGTTCGACCCATTCTTCGCTCCTCTTCTTCACCAACAACGGCCGCGTCTACTGGCTCAAGGCGCTGGAGATCCCCGATGTCGGCGTCTCGGGCCGGGGCAAGGCCATCGCCAACCTGATCGATTTCCAGCCGGGCGAGAAGGCCACCTCGGTCGTGGCCGTGAAGGAATTCCCCGAGGACAAGTATATCGTCATGCTGGCCAAGGACGGGCTGATCAAGAAGACCCGGCTGAGCGATTTCCGGAATATCCGCCGGGGCGGGATCATCGCCATGAGCCTACGTAAGAAAAGCGAGCTTCTATGGACGCGGCTGACGGACGGCAAACGAGAGATCGTCATCGCCACCAAGCTCGGCAAGGCCATCCGGTTCGGCGAAAAGGACATCCGGCCGATGGGCCGGTCGGCCGCCGGCGTCCGGGCGATGAGCCTGGCCAAAAAGGACGAGGTCATCGGGATGGTGGCCATCGGAGACGAGGACAAGTACATCTTCACGGCCAGCCGGAAGGGCTATGGCAAGAGAACCGAGGTCGGCCACTACCGGAAGCAGCGCCGCGGCGGCAAGGGCCTGATCAACCTCAAGATCACCCCGAAGATCGGTCCCGCGGTGGCCGTCCTGGGAGTGGCCGAAGACGATCTCCTCATCGTCACCGAGAGCGGCAAGGTCATCCGCATCCAGACCAAGCAGGTCCGGGCCTCGGGCCGGGCGACCCAGGGCGTCCGGCTGATCAACCTCGAGAACGGGGACAGGATCTGCTCGGTGGCGAAGGCCGGCGAAAGCTGAAGCTCAGGAAATCGCCCCGCGTTCGCCGGGAAAGCGTTCGTATTCCCGGCGCTCGACGATCTCGCGCAGATGCCGGACGAGCTCCCATAGTTCAGTGAACGTGTTGTAGAGGGCCGCCGGCGCGACGCGGATGATGTCGGGGGGGCGGAAATCGAGAATGACGCCGCGGTCCCGTAAGGCCGCGCTGATGCGCACGGCCTCGGGGTGGACGAGGGCCACATGTCCTCCCCGGCGTTCGGGGGGGCGCGGCGTGGCGATGGAGAACCCGTAGGGCGCGGAGGACAAGAGCTCGTCCGTCATATCCTGGAAAAGGCCGGTCAGCCGAAGTGATTTTTCCCGGACGGCCGCCAAACCGGCTTCCCGAAGCATGGCTAACGACCCAAGGAGAGGCGCGGCGCTCAATATGGAGGGGGAAGAGATCTGCCAGCCTCCGGCTGAGCGGGCCGGCTTGAATTCAAGCGACATGTCGAACTGCTTTTCCTTGACCGATCCGAACCACCCCGCCAGGGCGGGTTCCCGGCCGAAATGGACCCGGTTGATGTAGAGAAAAGCGGTGGCGCCCGGACCGCCGTTCAGGTACTTGTAGCTGCACCAGAGGGCGAAATCCACCTTCCAGCGGGTGAATTCATGGGGGATCGCGCCCACCGAGTGGGAGCAATCGAACCCGATCGGGATCGCTCTTTCGTGCGCCTTGCGCGTCAGGTATTCCATATCGAGGAGCTGGCCGTTCCGGTAGAGAACGGAAGGAAGAAAGACCAGGGCGACCGAATCGTCGATATGGGCGGCGATGTCTTCCTCGTCGAGAGTGCGGCCGTCCCGGCTCGGGACCAGGATCAGATGTTCGGAGGGATCCAGCCCGCGGAGCCGGATAATGCTCTTCAAAGCATAGATATCGGAAGGAAAATCGAGTTCGTCGGCGAGGATCTTCGTCCGGCGGCCTTGGGGATTGTAGAAGGTGTGGACCAGGGCGTGGATGTTGACCGTCGTCGTCCCCGACATGACGACCTCCTCGGGGGCGGCGCCGACGATCTCGGCGCACTGTCCGCCCAGGGTTTCAGCCAGGTAGAACCAGGGGGGATCGGCCTCGAGCCAGCCGCGGATCTCGAGTTCCTTCCACGAGCGGATCGCCCTGGACAGGGCAGATTCAGCGTCCCGGGAAAGGAGGCCCAGGGAGTTGCCGTCGAGATAGATCGTTCCCGGCGGCACATAAAACCGCTGCCGGAAGGCTCTGAGGGAGTCGGCGCGGTCGAGACTCAGAGCCTGACTGCGATAATCGTCAAGCGGATTGCCGTCATCCATGATATGCCTCGTTTTTCTTTCGATTCATCCTATTCCGTACGCCGAGAGCATATCTCCGCACCCTCGCGGATGTCAACGACCATTCTCTACTCCCGGGTCGAACTCGCCGCCGCGCCGGCGGGCCGTTTCACTTTTGTCTTGACAGCCTGTTCCCTGCGCATCTACAATTGACCCACGTTTTGAACTGTGGAGGGAAAAATGCCTGAAACGCTCGCCCAGGTCCTGGTTGATACCGTCAAGAACTACCCCAAACCCGACTTCATGCTCTTCAAGAAGGAAGGCCGGTATCAGCCCGTCTCAACCGAAGAATTCGGCCGCAATGTAAAGCATTTTTGCCTGGGGCTCAGAGATTTGGGACTGCAAAAAGGGGACAAAGTCATCATCCTTTCGGAGAACCGGCCCGAGTGGGTGATCGCCGACCATGCCAACCTGTGCCTGGGGGCGATTACCGTTCCTATCTATACGTCCCTTGTCTCCGAGCAGATCCGATACATCATCGACGATTCCGACGCCACGGCCGTCATCGTCTCCTGCGAGGATCTCTGGAACAGGATCGAGGCCGTCCGGCCCGCCTTGGCCAAGGTCCGCCATTACATCACGTTCATGGAAAAGGCGCCGGACGGAGTGCTCACCTTCGGCGAGGTTTTGGAGAGAGGCCGCCTGCTGGATGAAAAGAACCCGGCGCTCTTCGATTCCCTGGTCGCCGCGGTCAGGCCGGAAGATGAAGCCTCTCTCATTTATACATCTGGAACGACCGGCGTGCCCAAGGGAGTCATTCTCACCCACAACAATTTCCTGAGCAATGTCGCGACCGTTACGAAGATTATTGAGTTTTCCGATAAAGATACAGTCCTTTCTTTCCTGCCCCTCTCTCACGTCCTCGAGCGAATGGTCACTTTCGGGTACATTTACAGGGGCTGCCGGATCGGGTATGCCGAAAGCGTTGAAGCGGTGGCGGAGAACCTGCTGGAGATCCGGCCCAATATCATGGTCAGCGTCCCCCGGGTCTTCGAGAAGATCTACGCCAAGGTCATGGACAACGTGCTCTCCAGCTCGGCATTGAAAAAAAAGATATTTTCCTGGGCTCTCAGGGTGGGCAAGGAGTACGGCCGCCGCAGGCTGAACAACGAGCCGATCGGCGGTGCGCTCCAGCGAAAGCGGAATCTGGCCCACAAGCTCGTTTTCTCCAAGATCATCGAGAAAACGGGAGGCCGAGTGCGCTTTTTCGTCTCCGGAGGAGCGCCCCTGTCCAAGGATATCGCCGAGTTCTTCTACGCCCTGGGGCTTGTCATTCTGGAGGGCTACGGCCTGACCGAGACCTCGCCGGTGATCTCCGTCAACACATTCGAGAACATGAGATTCGGGACGGTCGGAAAGCCCATCCCGGGCGTGGACGTAAAGATTGCCCCTGACGGCGAGATCTTGACCCGCGGTCCTCACGTGATGAAAGGCTATTACAAGAAGGAGGCGGAGACCCGGGAGGCCTTCGAGGGCGGCTGGTTCCACACCGGCGACATCGGTCATTTTGATAAAGACGGCTTCCTGGTCATCACCGACCGCAAGAAAGACATCATTGTCACGGCCGGCGGCAAGAACATTGCTCCCCAGCCGATCGAGAACGTCCTCAAGACCATTCCCTATATCTCCAACGCCGTGGTCCTCGGCGACCGCCGCCGGTTCGTCAGCGCCCTGGTTGTGCCCGACTTCGACAAGATCGCCGATTACGCCCGGTCCAGCGGCATCGCCTTCTCCGGTCCGGCTGAGCTTGTCCGCCATCCACAGGTCGTCAACTTCCTTAAAGCGGAGATCGACCGGGCCACCCCCAACCTGGCTCAATACGAAAGGATCAAGCGCATCATTCTGCTTGACCGGGATTTCGAGATCGAGAAGGGCGAGATGACACCCACGCTTAAGATCAAACGGAACATCATCGAGAAGAAATACAAAGCGATGATCGACGCCTTGTATGAGGAAGAAAAGAATAACGGGTAGGGCCTATTTGGCCTTCGCTTCGGTCGTTTCGGGCTCGGCGGGGCTCTCTTCGGCCTGTTCCCGCCAGAAAAGGATGCGTCCGCAGTTTTCACAGAGGATGAGGTTGCGGCTGGAGAGCAGTTCATTCAGGACTTGCGGCCGGATGCGGACGTGGCAGAGATCGCAGAAATCGTCCCGGACGGGGGAGAGGGCGATGCCGTTTTTCTTCCGGGATATACTGACGTAGAGGTCAACCTGGTGGGGCGGTATCTCCGGAAGGAGAGCGGTTTTGCTCCGGATGAGCTCCTGCATCCTTTCCTCGGCCTCCTTCTTCTTCCGGAAGATCGCCTCTTTTTCCTTGGACAGGACTTCCTGGGTTTCGGCGAGCTCGCGGTTGGCTTCCTGGATGTCCCTCTGGATATCGTCCTCGAGAAGCATTTCGGAGATGAACGCCTCCTCGAGACGATCGACTCTCCTTTCTGATTCTTCGATCTCCCTGAGGAGGGCGGTGTATTCCTTGTTGGTTTTGACTTCGTTCAGCTGTCGCTTGAATTTTCCGATCTGGGCCTTGAAATCCTTGACTTCGGCCTCGAGCTCGCGTCTTTTTTTCTGGCTCCCGGCCATCTTCTCCCTGGCCGCGGCGGCAATGAGGGTGCTGTCTGCGATCTTCCTGTCGATGTTTTCGATCTGAGGGGGGATGCTCTCAAGGAAGAGAGAAAGCTGCCGGATCTCCATGTCCAGTTGCTGGAGTTTGATCAGCTTCTCAAAGTCAATTTCCACATCTCTTCCTCGAAATCGACATGGGCCTACCAGGATTCGAACCTGGGACCTGCCGGTTATGAGCCGGTAGCTCTACCGCTGAGCTATAGGCCCTCGGCCTTTTTATATCAAATCTACTGCCGAGAGTCAAACATATGGG
>JAFGRZ010000186.1 GCA_016934895.1 Candidatus Aminicenantota bacterium | reverse complement strand
AGACGGCGTCGGTCACGGCGAAATGGGCGAGCTCGTCCACGAACACAACATCGACCAGTCCGGCCAGAGCCTGGCCAAGGATGAAGTTTGCGAGATACCCGGAACCGAAGTAAACGGCATCCTTTTCCTGGAAGAATTCCTTCAGGAGGCTTTCCACCTTGAGGAGCACCGGATTGTCGCCGAATCCGGCTCTCCCCGTGGCGCTGTGGATTCCGTACCCGGGGAAGGCCCGCATGCCCGCCCGGATGACGGCGGGATGGCCCTGCAGTCCGTAATAGCCCGTTCCTCCGAAGTACAGGTAATGACGGCCGTCGAGGACGATCTCGGCTCCCGGTGCGCTTTGCATTCCGCTCATGGCGCTCATTTCCCTTTCAGGCGGGACGGGGGCCGAAAAGGATCGTTCCCAGCCGCACGATGGTCGCTCCCTCCTCGACGGCCACCCGGTAGGAATGGGACATCCCCATGGACAGCCGGGTCATTGCCACTCCCGGAATCCCCAGGCTCGCGATCCGGTCGAAGAGCTCCCGGGTGACCCGGAAATAAGGGCGGGAATCCTCCGGCTCGCCGGTCTCCGGGCCCATGGTCATCAGCCCCTCCACCCGGATATTGGGGAGGCGGGTGAGGTTCCGGATCAGGGCCTCCGTCTCCTCGGGCATAACTCCGAATTTTTGCGGTTCCCGGCCGCTGTTGATCTCAATGAGAACCGGCATCACCCGGTTCGCGGCGCGGCTCCGCCGGTCGATTTCCCGGCCCAGCTTCAGCGAATCGACAGTCTCGATGAGATCGAAGATCTCGACCGCTTTTTTGACCTTGTTTGTCTGGAGATGGCCGATGAAGTGCCAGCGGACGTTGCGTCCGACAACGGCTTGGGCGGCTTCCGCCTCTTGGACATAATTTTCGCCGATGATCTTCGCCCCCGCCGCGACGGCCTCGAGGACCTCTTCGGGCCGCCGGGTCTTGGCCGCGGCAACGAGCTCGACATGGGCAGGAAGCTCGGCGAGAACCGCCTTGATCCTGTCTCCGATCATAGGCTAATGATTACTCGAAAACCACGCAAAATTCAACATCGGGTTCGAGATATGCTATAATTTTAAGCCGTTTTCCAAGGGACGTATGGATATGAACGTGTGGGAGGAGATCGAGGTCGCCGTCGTCGGCACCGGGCTCATGGGCGCCGGCCTGGCGCAGGCATTCGCCCAGAACGGCGTCGGCGTCGGCCTCGTCGGCCGGCGGAGCGAGAGCCTCGATAGGGCCATGAGCTTCGTCGGTTTCGAGCTCGAAGAAGCGGTCCGGAAGGGGATCTTCACTCCTCAGCAGGCGGAGAATGTCAAACGCCGCATCCACCCGAGCATCAATCTCGAGGAGGCCTGCCGGGGCAAGAATCTCCGGCTGGTCATCGAATCGGTCAGTGAAAACCTCACCTTGAAGAAAGAGCTGTTCAACTGGCTGGACGAGTTCTGCGCGCCGCCCGTCGTCCTGGCCACCAACACCTCCTGCCTGGATGCCGAGCTTCTGGCCGCGGCGACCCGGAGACCGGAGCGGGTCCTCTGGATGCATTTCTTTTTCCCCGCCCATAAGAATCATGCGGCTGAATATGCGCCTTTGTCCCGGACCGCGGAAACAGGCGTCGATACGGCCGCGCTGTATCTGTCCGGCATCCGCAAGACGGCGGTCCGCCTTCGGCGCTACCGCAAGGGCGGAGTGGCCAACATCATTTTCACCGCTCTTATCCTCGAAGCCGTGCGGATGTTGGATGAAGGTTTCGGGACCTCCTCTGTCGAAGGGGCCGGAACCGCGGCATTCGGGGAACCTGTCCAATTCGTCCGGTTGTTGCAGAGCGTCGGGTTCGACCTGGCCGCTTCCTGCCTCGATTCCTTTTCTGATCCTTCGGCTCCGGAGCATCCGCTGGCCTGCGCCTACGATAATTTTTTCACCCTGCCGCCCGGGCTCGGGGAGAAGTTCCGCGAAGCCAGGGCGTCGGGCAAGCTCATCTCGGTTGAGCAGCTCCTCACCCCGGGGACAACGGCCCGGCCCGATAACACCCCGGTCATGGAGCTGCTCAAGCGGAGGTTCCTGGCCGTGGCTTTCATGACGTCCGCCGAGGTCGTTGAAGCCGGTTTGATCGCTCCCGCCGACGTCGATCGGCTCTGTCAGGCCGCTTTTCTTTGGCCGCAGGGGCCTTTCGCCCTGATGAACAAGATCGGGCTCCCTTCGGCCCTCGAACTCGTCACCCAAAAAATGGAGCTATCCCACCGCCAGGAGATCAACTTCCCCGTTCCCCGCGTCCTCATTCAGCAGGCTCAAAAGAACGAGCCTTGGCTGCTTTGACGATGACTATCCGAGAGAAACTGGAAGAGGTCGAACGGACGACACTCTCCCCGCAGGCCACATTGAGCGCCCGTTCCCGGGGGAGGGCCCGTCCCGAAGATCCCCATCCCTTCCGGACGGCCTTCCAGCGCGACCGGGACAGAATCATCCATTCCAAATCCTTCCGCCGGCTGAAACACAAAACCCAGGTTTTTCTAACCCCCTTCGGCGATCATTACCGGACCCGGCTGACTCATACGCTCGAGGTCTCGCAGATTGCCCGGACGATCGCCAAAGCTCTGAGGCTCAATGAGGACTTGACCGAGGCCATCGCCCTCGGCCACGACCTCGGCCATACTCCCTTCGGGCACGCCGGTGAAGATACCCTGAACTCTCTTCTTCCTGATGGTTTCAGCCATTCCGAGCAGAGCCTGCGGGTCGTCGAGAAGCTCGAGTACGACGGTAAAGGGTTGAACCTGACGGCCGAAGTCCGGGACGGCATCCTCCGCCACTCCAAGGGCCGGGGGGAGATCCTGGAGGACGAGCCGGAGGGGATGCCCGAGACGCTTGAGGGCCAGGTCGTCCGGGTCTCCGATGTGATCGCCTATGTCAACCACGACATCGACGACGCCCTCCGCGCCGGGATCATCAAGGACAAGGACATTCCTTCCGCTCTCGTCAAGAAACTGGGGAAATGGCATGCTTCGCGGATCGACCGGCTCGTCGTGGACGTCGTCGAGGCCAGCCTGGCTGCGCACTTGAAGCGGATCGCCATGAGCGCCGAGATCATGACGGCGCTCGTCAAGTTGAGAGAGTTCCTCTATGAAAGAGTCTACGGCAGCCGCTACGCCGAGGAGGAGGTGGAGAAGGCCACGAAGATCGTTTCCGATCTCTACCGTTACGTCCTGGAGAAACCCGATTCCTACGTCAAGGCCTATCCGCGGGGGGATTCACTGGAGCGGCGGGCGGCCGACTTCATCGCCGGGATGACGGATCTCTATGCCATGGCCCTTTTCGAAAAGCTCTTTTTTCCCCGGGCCTGGTCGTCCTGAGCGGCCGGTCAGCCCATCCAGAAACCCTTGCGGTGGGACATTCCCAGGACCTTCTTGCAGCCGGGGCAGTAATAGACATATCGTTTTCCGAAAGTGGACGATAACCTCCGGCACGACACCTTGTTCAAGGCGGCCTGGCAGTGCGGACAGATTGGCGTCTCGTCGTTTCTCTCTTCGCAGGCAATCATGGTGACCTCCTCTCCTTTTATTATCATGAAGAGCGAGTCGATTTCCAGGAGGAGTCGGGCCGAACGGTCCGCGAATTCCGGCTGTTTGCGGGGATTGAGAAGCAGGGCCGGTCAGAGCCGGGCGATCAGCCGTTCCAGTCTCTGCCGGTGCTCGGCGTCGGCCCGGGCCAGGGCTTCGAAGAGTTTTTTCAGGGAGTAGTCCTTGAATTCGACGGCCAGGTTCATGTGGACCCGCTCGAATTTCTTTTCCAGCCGGTGGAGTCTTGCTAATCCTTCCCGGAAACCGGTCTTCCGGTTTTTCAAGTTGTCTTCCAGGGCCGTGATGAACTTAAGCCCCTGACGGATCCTGGAAAGGGAAATCGTCTCTCGGCCGAACAGGTCCGGAGTCCGGATCACAAAAACCCGGCCTGTCTTGAGGACATTGGCGTGGCTCTTCTCTTCCCGCGCCAATTCTTTGAGTTCTGCGGAGGCTCCGTCCTCGGTCGCCTTGCTGAGAAGCTCGTAGCAGGAGCAGATCTTTTCTTCGAGTTCGATCGCTTCGTCCAGAACGGCCGTCAAGTGCATGGTGCGCCTTGCTTCGAATCAAGCCGGGAACAGCGTTCGGATGTAGTTCTCCAATTTTTGCAGATGGAGCTCGGTTTCCTTTTGGATCCGGGCCTGGATGGCTTGGTAGTCCGGATTATGGCTCTTGATCGATTCATAAAAGCGGTGCTCGACGAGCGTCTTCTCGAAATCGCGGGCGATGAACAGGGCCTTCCGGCGACCCAGCTCGCCGCTCTGGAGGCGGGCGATGTGTCTCTCGATGCCTTGGCGGTAGGTCTTGAGGGCGGCCAGGTTGACCTTGCCGATTTCAAAGGGGGAGCCGTTCTTGAGGAGCGTGTTCTTGAGCTCGGTGACCATGGCGGCATGGCTTTCCTCATCCTGACTCAGGTCTTCCCAGATGACCCGGTCCTCGACGAAAGAGCGGGAAAAGCGTCTGTAGAGGTCGGCCACGACGAGCTCGATCTCGTGCAGGAAGTCCAGGATCTGTCCGGCTTTCGCGTACATGTCGTCCATTGGTCAGACCTCTCTTTTCGATTCCGAGAAGCGGCCTCGCATCCGATTGTGGGGGAAGGGGTGAAAAGGGTCAATAACCGCTGGGGATGATTCCGGCGGTGATATTTGGGCCGATTTTTCACCCACAAGGGGGAGAGGTTGGAGGGCGGCTCTCCTCCCTCCAATCTGAACATGGAAAAGGAGATGCTGCCCTGAGCGAGAGAATGGTTTCTCTTTTTCCGATGATAATTTATAATGGATAGCCTTTAGCGTATGATCTCAAGGAAAGGATAGATCCGATGACCAAAGCCGAAGCCCTGAGCAAGATCGCCCGCCGGCTGCGCATCCATTCTCTGCGGATGACCACCGCGTCCGGGTCCGGCCATCCGACGACCTGTCTGTCCATGGCCGATCTGGCCGCCTGCCTTTTTTTCAGCGAGATGAGGTACAACGTGCGTGATCCCGAGGACTGGGGCAACGACGAATTCGTCCTGTCCAAAGGGCATGCCGCGCCCATTCTCTGGGCGGCTTACGCCGAAGCGGGGATCATCCCGGAAGCCGAGCTCATGGATCTGCGCAAGATCAGCTCATGCCTGGAAGGCCATCCCACGCCCCGGATGCGCTGGGTCAAAGCGGCCACCGGCTCCCTGGGTCAGGGGCTTTCGGTCGGGGTCGGCCTGGCCCTCGCCCAGAAGCTGGGCGGGTCGCCGGGCCGGACCTTCGTGCTGCTGGGCGACGGCGAATGCGCCGAGGGCGCCGTCTGGGAAGCCGCCAACGCGGCTGCCTACTTCGGCCTTAAGAACCTGGTGGCCGTCGTGGACGTCAACCGCCTCGGCCAGTCCGACGCCACCATGCACGGCCACGACCTGGCCGCTTATGCGCGCAAGTTCAAGGCCTTCGGCTGGTTGGTCCACAAGGTGAACGGCCATGATATTCCGGCGCTTCTGGGGGCCTTCGACGCCGTTCGCAAGGCCGGCGGCCCGGCCGTCATCCTGGCCAGGACCGT
>JAFGRZ010000185.1 GCA_016934895.1 Candidatus Aminicenantota bacterium | reverse complement strand
TCGTTCGAAGAGCAGGTTGAGACCGCCCAGAGAGGTTGTGAGCGCGCCGCGAACATCTTCAGCCAGGAACTGAAGAGGGGCTTGAGCACGCTGGCCACCATCGCCACGTCGTCCCCCTTCATCGGTCTTTTCGGAACCATCGCCGGAATCATCAATGCGTTCCGGGGCATGGCCCTGACCGGATCGGGCGGAATCGGCGCCGTGGCTTCCGGTATCGCCGAAGCGCTGGTAACGACGGCCTTCGGAATCGGCGTGGCCATCATCGCTCTCTGGTGCTATAACTTCCTGAACACCCGGATCGAAATCTATGACGCCGAGATGGCCAACACCAGCTCCCAGGTCGTGGACTTCTTCATTCGCCAGCACGGCGGATAAGTCGCGTCTGAGAGCGAATGTCGTCCAAGCCGGACTTCTCCGGCTCAGGAAGAGAGGCAAAAAATGGCAATTTCAATCGGCGGCGGAGAAAAAGTCAAATCCGAGCCTAACGTCGTTCCGCTGTGCGACGTCCTGCTCGTCCTGCTGATCATTTTCATGGTGGTGACGCCGCTCGTCCAGAAAGGTGTGGATGTCCGGCTGCCAACAGCTCTGAACACAATCAATATGCCCGACAATCCCGAGGTCGTCCTGGCCATCCGCCGTGACGGCACCATTTGGGTCAACCAGGACCAGGCGACCATGGACAACCTCCAGACGCTTCTCGAAGATGCCTTCCTAACGGCCAGCGAAAAAAAGCTCTACCTCAAAGCCGACATGGATCTCGAATATGGAAAGATCGTGGACGTCATCCAGGTCGTCAAGGATGCGGGCATCGAAATCATGGGCATCATCACCGAGGTGAAGACCGAAAAGGGCGAATCCTAATACAACCGGAGATTTGACCCCGAGCCTTTAACCCGGGGCGAAAGGGCGCGTTCAACGTCGTCCTTCCGCCCCGGATTTTTTTTTAATATTTTCTGCCAGGCTTCACCGTCTTCCATGCAAAAATAAAGGGGGATGCCCTCTCCCCCGTTTCGCCGAAGAGCGGTGACGATTCCCCGGTAGAGCTCCAGACGGAGCGGCTTGAAATAGCGGAGTTTGCCGTCCCGGCCCGGGACCATTTCTCCGAGAGGGAGCCGGGACGCGGGAAAGCGCTCCTCGATCATTCCCTTAAGCGCCGGAGAAAAACGGAGGCTGCCCAGGCTGATCCAGCGAATCCGGTCCGCCGGGATCATCCTCAAGAGCCGTTCGATGATTCGTCCATAGGCCTCCTCCCAGCCGGGATGGAGGACCAGGGGGTCAAAATGGAACCCGACGGGAAATCCCCGTTTGACGACTTCCCGGGCCGCTTCGAGCCTCTCAAAGACCGAGGGCGCTCCTTTCTCTTCCCGCCGGGCGACAGGGACCGAGTTGAGGGACCAGGAGATGACGATATTCTCAGCCGGCTCCGCCTCCAAGACCCCCTGGATATGGACAGTTTTTGTCTTCAGCTCGAAAAAGGCATTCGGCCTGGTCCTGAAGTAGGAAATGAACTCCGCCGCCGTGCGCGTCAGAGGATCAAGGGCCAGCGAATCGCCGAGTTCGCCCGTGCCGACGCGGAAAAAGCGGCCCGAGCGCCGGCGGATGAAGGCATCCCAGCCTCTCCTCATCTCCTCGAGGTTGACGAAGACCGTGACCGGGGAGGGCCCGAGGTAGAGCTGAAGGATGCAGTAGGAACAGTCCAAAGGGCAGTTGAGCACGGAATTGATGATGAAATAATGGCAGCCGATGTATTTCGGAGTGCAGGGACAGGGCTTGACGAAGCCGCCTTTTTGCCGGGTCAGCCATAGGATTTTCTTGCCCTCCCCAATCGGATCTTCCGCCGCGGCCATCCGGTCGTCGATGGGCCTCCGGCGGGTGACGAACTCGATGGGAATATCCGGGGAATTCTTCAGAATCCGCCGGGTCAGGGGCTCCGATGCGGCCTTTCTATCGACAAAGATCCGCTCGATCACCCTTTTCCCCGGAAGAGCGCGTCGAGTTCATCCCGGCCGGCGATGTCCCTGAGCTTGTCCAGGGCCGCCCGGAATTCCTCCCGGCTCCCCATCCGGAAAGAAACGGTCACGTGGTCTTCTTCGAAGTAGGGAGAAGGCTGCGCAGTGATGCCGCCGGGCCACTTCAGCTGACGGAGCGCCGATCGGAACTCCTCTTCGCGGGCGTTCAGGGCTGGAAACCGCATCCTTTTGAGACCCTGTCTCGCTGCCTCGGCTTTCTGCAGCATCGAAAGGCGGGAAGACCTGAAGATCGATTGGAATCCCTGTCTCCGGAACAGGCGCCGGACCGGGATCCCGTCCCTCCGGCAGACATCCCGGAGGTCCTCGAGGACCTGCCTTTGCTTGTTCTGACCGAGAGGCCGGAGGAGGGGCAAAAGAAGACGCCGGTCACCCGCTGAAAAGCCAAGCAGCGCCTTGACGACCGCCGGCGAAGGGGATTTCTCGGAAACGAAATCCCGCACGGACCGGTGGGCCCCGGCCAGGGAGAGCATCATGCGGAGATGGACCGCGGTGGCGGGAAGCCCAAGCGGGGGAAGATATTCCCTGACCAGTCTGTTCACGCTCATCCCGAGGCGGTTGAGCTTATCCAGGAGATCGGCTTTCTCCAGCAGGCTGAATTCCCGGGTCGCCCCGTTCTCGGAGAAAGCCAGCCGCAGCAGATGGAGCTCATTCGTCTCCTCCGTGATGAGAACGGGCAGTTTCCGGAAGCCCAGGGCCCGGCAGGCCAGCGCCCTTTTCCAGCCCGTGACAAGGACATACCGGCGCCCGGACCGACATACAACCGGCGGGCTGACAAGTCCCTCCTGTCGGATCGACCGCATCAGATGTTCCAAGCCGGCGCCGCGCGATATCCGATATCTTTCATCACGGAAGTCGATGGCCCGAAGCGAAACCTCCTCATACCGCATACCCTTATCTTAACATTGAAGGGGACGTTCCCCAAGTTGTTGATTTGGGGCGCGCGTTCTGATAAAAATTCCTCCCGGAGAGAAGACGAGTGCGCCATCCCTCGATCGTCACGCCGAAACCCATCCGCGGTTTCAAAGACAAAAGGATCATCTATCTTCCCTGCGATCTGCCCGGAGGAATTCTCTCAACGGCAGTCAAAAAACGGGGAGGCCCCAAGAAAGATCTCGGTTTTTGTTCTCTCTACTCGCTCGACGGGCAGACCGCCCTCTGCGGAGCCATGGGCGCCGCGGCCGCCGGCCTCGTCCTCGAATCCTTCATCGCCTCCGGCGCCGAGGACATCCTGATTCTCGGATTTTGCGGCTCCCTTTCCCGGCGGTTCCGGATCGGCGATGTGACCGCGATCAGCCGGGCGCTCGTCGACGAGGGCACATCCAAGCACTACTTCCCTCGAAGACGGTGTTTTCTCCCCTCCCCCGCCCTCGCCGCCGAACTGGAGAGCAAAACAGCCGTCCGCCGGAAGGGCGTCATCATATCCACCGATGCGCCCTTTCGAGAGACACCCGACTGGCTGAAGGAGAGCCGGCGTCGGGGCGCCGAGCTCGTCGACATGGAGACGTCGGCCGTTTTCGCCCTGGCCGCCTTCCACGGGATCAGGGCCGCTTCGCTTCAGATCGTCAGCGACGAGATCTTCAGCGGCCGGGAGAAGTCCGGCTTCTCCGGGCCGCTTCTCAGGCAACGGGTCGCGGAATTTTTCCTGCCGCTTCTTGGGCGAAGGACAAGAGATAGCGGATGAAACCGAAGGCGCTGGTGACCCGGAAAATATTCCCCGAGGTGCTCGCCTACCTCGAGGAATATGCAGAAATCGAAGGGGGGCGGAAGGCCGAAGGGTTGACCCGAGAGGCGCTCAGGACGCAGATCGCCGACAAGGACGGTTTGCTCTGTCTTCTCGTCGACCGGATCGACCGGGAGATCATCTCCGCCGCCCCGCGCCTCAGGATCATCGCCAACTGCGCGGTCGGCTTCGACAATATCGACCTCGAGGCCGCGCGGGAAAGAGGCATCCTGGTCACCAATACTCCCGGCGTCCTGACCGAGGCGACGGCCGACCTGACTTGGGCGTTGATCCTGGCCGTCGCCCGCCGGATCCCTCAGGCCGACCGGTTCGCCCGGGAAAAACGCTTCCAGGGCTGGGAGCTCGACCTCTTCCTCGGCCGCGAGGTCAGCGGCCGCCGGCTGGGCATCATCGGGCTGGGAAGGATCGGCCGGGAGGTCGCCGCCCGGGCCCGGGCCTTCCGGATGGATGTCGCCTACCACGACCCGAAACCCCTTCCCGACGAAGAAGAAAAGGCCCTGGTCGCCCGGTACGTTCCTCTCGACGAACTGCTGGCCGGCTCGGATATTATCTCCATCCACGCCTCCCTGAACCCGGAAACCCGCCATCTGATCTCGGCCGAAAAAATCAGGCTGATGAAAAAAACCGCCATCCTGATCAATGTCGCCCGGGGCCCGATCGTCGACGAAAAGGCCCTTGCGGAAGCGCTGACGCGGGGCGAAATCTGGGGAGCGGGGCTGGACGTCTATGAGCGGGAGCCGGAGATCGAAGCCCGCCTGCTCGGCCTGGATAACGTCGTCCTCCTTCCGCATATCGGCAGCGCGACCTTCGAAACGCGGCTCAACATGGCCATGGCCGCTGCCCGCAACCTCGTCCAGGGACT
>JAFGRZ010000005.1 GCA_016934895.1 Candidatus Aminicenantota bacterium | reverse complement strand
GTATGACCAGCCCCAATCTGCCTCGCTCCCAATCGGGTTTTTAACGCCGTCCCCTCAACGCTCTTCTCGGCGGCTGCGGAACTCGCAGAGGCAAAGGGTTTGGATGCGTCAGCCCGCTCGCTTCCCCGGCGAGGAAGCTCGCTCCGAACTCCTCCTTCGCTCTTCTCTCCTGCGGAGAGAAACCATGCCCGCTCAGTCGTCGACGGACTTCCTCATCCAAACCCTTTGCCTTGGTCAACTTAAAGAAGATGGGTTCCCTCGAAGAGCGTCTCGGTGAGGCTAAACCCTCGATGGTCGCTGCGGCAGATTGCGGCTGCTCTCCTCCCCATCCTTGCATCAACCATACTTTTCGTTACAGAGCTTCCGCCCCTTATCCATTGAAAAAAAAGCGCCGCTGGTTTATTTTGCTGGGGGAGAAAGATGGACGTCGTCTTCTTCGGCGCATACGACCCGGACTATCCGCGAAACGCGGTGCTGCGCCGCGGCCTGGAGCTCAACGGCGTTGAGGTCTCGGAATGCCGGGTCCGGCCCGGACCCAAGTTCTGGCTCCGCTACCCTCTTTTGATTTCGCGCTGGCGGCGGCGCCGAGAAGCCCCCCCCTCGGGCCTCAAGTTCGTCCTCGTCCCCGAATTCGCCCAAAAGGATGTCCCCCTGGCCCGGCTGGTGGGGAGGCTGACCGCGAGGCGCGTCGTCTTCGACCCGCTGGCCTCCCGCTACGAGACGAAGATCCTGGACTGGAAGAGGAAGCCCGAAGGGTCGTTCTCCGCCCGCTGGAACAAGGCCATCGACAGATGGGCTCTTCGCCGGGCCGACCTCATCCTCTCCGACACCCGGGCGCACAAAGATTATTACGGCCTTGAGTTCGGGCTGGACCCGGAGAAAATTGCCGTGGTGCCGGTGGGTTTCGACGACCGGATTTTCCGCCGGTCTCCGGCGAACGCGAGCGCTCGGAAGTCCGGGCCTCCGGGACCGTTCACGGTCCTCTTTTTCGGCTCCTTCCTTCCCCTCCATGGGGTTGACGCAGTCATCGAAGCGGCCCGTAAGGTCCGCGGAATGGACAAGGGCGTCCGTTTCAAGTTCATCGGCTCCGGTCAGACCTTCGACCATATCCGCGCCTTGGCTTCAGACTATGGCCTGGACAATGTCGCCTTCGACGGGTGGCTGAGCCAAACGGAACTGGCGGCGAGGGTCGCCGAGGCGGCCGACGTTTGCCTGGGAATCTTCGGCCGGACGGAAAAAGCCGGGCGGGTCGTTCCGCACAAAATCTATCAGGCAATGGCCCTGGGCAAGGCCGTGATCACGTCCCGGACGCCCGCTGTTGAGGAATTTTTCAGTCATGGGAAAAATATCTTTCTTTGCGACGAGGAATACGCCGGCCGCCTGGCCGAGGCCGTTCTGGAATTGAAAGAGGACCCGGGGCTTAGGGAGACGTTAGCCCGGGCCGGCCAGGACCTCGTCTGGGAAAAGTACCGGCCGGAGGCCGTCGGTTCCGAGCTGAAAAGGATCCTGGAAAACGCCTCCGGACGGAACGGATGAGCAGGGTGAATGGACTCAGCGAATGAAGAACGATAACGGCCTGGGAAAGCGGACTCTCATTTTTGACGAGTACCGGGGTGAGGTTGCGCCCGAGTTCGACGACCTGCTTTTCCTCGATCTCATCTCCCGTCCCGAGGAGCTTTGGAACCGGGCGGACACGGAGATGCTTCTCGATTCCAGGAACCGCGTGGCCGCAGCGCGGCTGCCGATGTCCTCCGGTCCGCCCAGAGAGATCGTGGTCAAGGATTTCAGAGCGCGGGGACTTGTCCGGCTTAAATCACTCTTCCAGTCCTCCAGGGCGGCCCGGGCCTGGCGGGGAGCCTGGGCATTGAAAGAGAGAGGAATCGAAACGGCTCCGCCCGCCGCTTACCTGGAAAAGAGACGTCGCGGCCTGGTGGAGCGAAGCTATTTCCTGGCCGAAAGGATCGCCGGCGCCGAGGAGATCCGCGGCCTTTTCCGCCGGCTTGGCCCGGAGGAACTCAAGCCGTTGCTCGATGCCCTGGCCGGCCATCTGGCTCTCTGCCACGACCGCGGCATCTTCCACCGCGATCTCTCGGACGGCAACATCCTGGCGAGAAAGGACGACTCCGGACGGATCATTTTTTATCTCCTCGATACCAACCGGATCCGGGTACGCAAGAAGATAGGCCCCTTGCGGCGCGTCAGGAATCTCATCCGGCTCGGCGTTCCTCCAGCGCTCCAACAAGAATTCCTGTCGAGATACTCGAAACCCGGGACATTGCGGCGGGCCCGTTGGTTCTGGTACAAATGGAACAAATCGGTTTTTACGGCCTATGTCGGCCTGAAGAAAAAATTGCGTTTGCGGCGGATCGCCCGTTTCTTGAGGATCCAGTAAGATGAGCTTCCCCTTCGCCTGGAATGAGCCAGCCGACCAGCCGCACAACGTCGCGCCCAGGAAAGAACGGCTTCGCCATCACTTCAAACATGTGGGGAGCTACCTGGGCTTGGCGGCCGTCAACGCCTCTCTGGCCGGGCCCGCTCTCCGCCTCTACCGGAAGTACAGAAAAACGATGCGCCGGCATCTTGTCGAGATCGGGTCGCCTTTCGCGGTTTCCTGTTCTCCAGCGGGGGAGCGCGACGACGAGGTCATCGCGAACCTCAGGGCCGCGGCGATCAGTCAGACCCTGGTCCGCGTCCCCTCCTGGAAAAGAGATGAGTTGTCGCATTATGAACGATTCATCCGGCGTCTTCACGGCGAGGGTTTCGACGTCGTCTGCGCCCTCCTCCAGCGCCGGGACGACGTGCTGGAGCCGGCCTCCTGGGAAGGCTTCCTGACGGATGCATTTTCAGCGCTCTCCCCGCTCTGTTCGCATTTTGAGATCGGTCATGCCTGGAACAGGACCAAGTGGGGCGTTTGGGACCACAGGGAATATATCTCCCTGGCCCGGGCCGCGGTCCCCCTGGCCGCCCGGCATGGAGCGCGCCTCGTCGGGCCGGCCGTGATCGACTTCGAGTTCCACCTCTACCCCCCAGTCCTCCGGGCCGTCTCCTTCGACAAGATCAGCTCCCTTCTCTATGTCGACCGGAGCGGCGCCCCGGAAAACGCCCAGTTCGGCTGGACGACGGCCAAGAAGGTGGCCCTCTGGAAAGCGGTCGTAGACGCGTCCCTCGGCAGGCCGGGAGAATGCTGGATCACCGAGATGAACTGGCCGCTCGAAGGAGCGGGGGAGCATTCGCCGGCGCCGGGCAAGCCCTGCGTCGATGAGGAAAGCCAGGCGAACTATCTCGTCCGGTACTTCATTATCTGTCTGGCGGGCGGCCTAATCAAGCGGATCTTCTGGTGGCAACTGGTTGCACCGGGCTATGGTCTCATCGACAGCCGGGACCGGACGTGGAGGAAGAGGCCGAGCTATTATGCCCTCGGCCAAATGGCCGGTCTGCTCGAGGGGAGCCGTTTTGAAGGCACGGCATCGACCGCCGGAGCGGAGATCTTCCTGTTCCGGAAAGGAGGCCGGGAATTCGCCGTCTGCTGGACGAAGAGAGGCGCCGTCGAACATGAGTTCGCCCGGGCGCCCATCCTGATCGTCGATCGGGACGGCCGGGAGAAACGGCCGGGATCGGCCAAGGTCCGTATCGAGGAGAAACCCCAGTATGTTTTTTTCCGTTAAGCTGCCGTTTCAGGATCATGAGGTGGCCGACTACGAGCGCAGGCGCTACCGCGGCTTCGACCAGAGATGGGTGCATGGGAGAGAAGTGCGGATCTTGAGGAAGGCGTTGCGAATCATTCGGGACGAAGAGCCGGATCGATCTCCGGACCTGGCCCTGGACGCGCCCTGCGGTTACGGCCGCTTCTCCGCCTTTCTTATCGACGCGGGTTACCGGCCGGTGAGTTGCGACCTGTCGCCGGCCATGGTCCGGCGGGCCCGGGCTAAGGACTCAATTTTCCCCGCTCCTATGGGAATAGTCGGCGATTTGACCCGGGGCCTGCCCGTCCGGGCCGGCGCGTTCCCGCTTGTCTTCTCGCTGCGCTTCTTCCATCATCTTCATCAGCGGGAAGAAAGGCGGGCCGCACTCCAGGAATTCGCCCGGTCATCGGGCGGCTGGCTCATCCTCTCCTTCTACCAGGCCAATCCCCTGCACCGGGCCCAGCGGGCGCTCCGCCGGAGGATCAAGAAGAGCCGGACGCGCATCAAAATGATCAGCTCCCAAGAATTTCGGGAAGAAGCTGCGGACGCCGGCTTCCGGGTGGTCCGCATTTTTCCCCTCATCCGGGGAATCCACGCCCAGCACATCGCGCTGCTCAAAAAGGGCTAGAAGAGAACTTTTATTCCCAACTTCAGGCTGAATCCGGAGAGGTCGAGTTCGGCCTTTCGAGCGCTGACGACACCGGCCTCGGTCGGCCTTCTCTCCCGGACGAAAACCAGCGGGACGACCTCCGAAGCGCCGGTGTCGACCTGGATATAATAGAGTTTTCCCTCTTCGATCGATTCGGTGGCGCTCGACTCCGTGAAGACGTCCTCACCCCCAAGGTCGGCCAGCCGGATGTGCCGGTAGAGCGCCTCGGCGGTCAGTGACACCCCTGAGGCCAGGTCCCAGTCGAAACCCAGTCCGGCCAGAACGCCGAACCCTGAGGAACCGGCTTCACCCGTCCATTCCTGCCAGGACTCCGTCATCGGCCCGGAATCGACCTCCGTCAAACGATAAGAATAGCCGCACCGGGCGAAGGTGTAATCGATCCCGGCCTTCAGGTAAAGAACCGGTATGGGATAGTAGATAAGGGAGAGGCTGATGGGGATAGTCCGGAACCTGGGTTTGGTCTCGAGCGTCAGTTCTTGGGATCCCTTCACAAAAAGGACCGAGCCGGCCGTTTCTCCGGAGCCGTATTCCGCTCCGAGGGAGAGATAAAACCCGAAGACCAGGGGAAGGCGGATCTCGGCGCCGAAAAGAGAACCGAGATGAAGAGCCTTGATGTCCCCTTCTCCGCCGGCGGCGACACGGGTTTCATAATAGCGGGCCAGCCCTTTGGAGCCGTCGTTCAGGTCGCCGATGGCGGCATACCGCCCGCCGAGCCAGAGGGTCACCGCCAACCGGACGTCTTCGTCAGCGCCGGCCGAAGCGGGACGGACAGGAGGGGGAACATAGCGGGGTTCCTCCTTGATCGGCTTTGCGGGCTCTTGCGGAGGCCGTTCGACGGGCGGTCTTGGCTCTTTGATCGGTTCTTCACGGGGAGGTTTTGCCGGCTGGGTGGCCACGACCGCAACCAGGCTCTCGTGGACATAACCGATGACCGTTCCGCCCTCGTCCTTTTCCACGAGGACGGCGAACCACTCTCCTTCTTTTCTTTCGGCCTCCAGGATCGCTCCCGCGGGAAGCTGCTTGAGGATCGGGCTCATGATGTCGGGTTTCTCGCGGACATTGGCCTGTTCCGCCGCCACCCGGAGCTTGATCTCGGCCGCCTCGAGGTTCGCAGCCCCGGCGAAATGGCTGAATAAGGCGAGCGTGATGGTTGCGACCATCCATGGGAACAATTTTTGCTCTCTCATCCGCACCGCTTTCTTTAAGATTATATATGCTTTGACCGCGCCTGGCAATGAAGGCGCCGGATTCGCATCCGTGCATTGAATCTTACGGCGGACACCGGCAGAAGGTTTCACCAAACTTGCGAAGGCGGCGGAAAAAGTGTACATTTCAAAAAGCGAGGTGGAGACATGAAGAGACTTCATGCCCTGAAGTTCGCCGGGGCCGTGATCGTCCTGGCGGCGGCCCTCCTCTTTGCGGCGGCGGTCCCCGCGGCCGCCCAGCCCAGAATCAACTTCAAAGAGACGTCCTGGGATTTCGGAAAAGTGAAGCAGGGAGATCTTCTCTCTCACGAGTTCGTCTTCAAAAACGAGGGGAATGACACCCTGATCATCCAGAAAGTCACCACCACCTGCGGCTGCACGGCGGCCCTCCTTTCCGCCGAAAAGATCCCGCCGGGAAAAGAGGGCAAGATCGAGGTCAAGTTCGACACCCGCGGTTACGGCGGACGGGTCAGCAAGCTCCTCTACATGGACTCCAACGACCCGAAGCAGGCCCGCCGGCAGCTCCAGGTGACGGCCCACATCGAGACTCCGCCCGCCCCGAAGATCGAACTCGATCCCTACAATTACGACGCCGGACTCATCGTCGAAGGCGAGGGGATCCTGGCCGAGCTCAAGGTCATGAACAAGGGAGAGCTGGAGCTCAAGGTGGAGTTCAATCATCGCAACGCCACCTATTCGAGCGGGGGCAAAGCCGTCTCGCTGCCGCTCAAGATCGCCGCCGGAAAGGAGGTCACGGTCGAGGTCCGCATCCCCACGCAGGAGCGGACGGGTGTGGTCCGGGAATACGTTCTGATCAAGTCCAACGACCCGATGCGGACGACCCTGTCCATGTACATATCCGGCTATATCATCTCCAAGGAGAAGCTGAAGGAGCTTTTCATCCGCTATAAAGAACTCCTTCGCTGAGGCGGTGGGCGCAATATTGTTCGGGAACACGGTGGCCTTTCTGGCGCGGCTCCTCCACTTCGGGCTGAACATCTATCTCTGGATCATCATCCTCCGGGCGATCCTCTCCTGGATCTATATCCCTTCGCTCTATCCGGTCGTTCGGGTCCTCTACCGGCTGACCGAACCCGTGCTCCGGCCGGTGCGCCGCTTCGTCCCTCCTTCCCGGTTCGGAGGCCTGGACATCAGCCCGATC
>JAFGRZ010000027.1 GCA_016934895.1 Candidatus Aminicenantota bacterium | reverse complement strand
GCCATGCTGACGGGAGAATCGAAACCCGTGTCAAAGGGAGTCGGTGCGAACGTCATCGGGGGGTCCATCAACGGAGAGGGTTCGGTCACCATCGAAATCAAGAAGACGGGCAAAGATTCCTTCATTTCGCAAGTCATCGAGCTTGTCAAGCAGGCCCAGGGAAGCAAATCGAAGACACAGGACCTGGCCAACCGGGCCGCCAGGTGGTTGACGATCATCGCCTTGGCGGCGGGAGCCGCGACCCTTTTTGCCTGGCTGGCCGTTGCTCACAAGGACTTTGCCTTCAGCCTTGAGCGGATGGTGACGGTCATGGTCATCACTTGTCCCCATGCCCTCGGCTTGGCCGTGCCGCTCGTCGTGGCCGTCTCCACCGCGCTCTCCGCGGGGCGGGGCCTTCTGATCAGGAACCGGGCCGCCTTCGAGCGGGCCAGGAATATCCAAGCCATAATTTTTGATAAGACCGGGACCCTGACCCTTGGGAAGTTTGGGGTCACCGATAAGATCATGCTTTCCGATGATCTCGATGAGAAGGAACTGTTAAAGTATGCCGCCTCCCTGGAGTCGCACTCCGAACACCCGATCGCCCAGGGGATCGCCTTCTCCATGGAAGAAAAATATCGCGTCGAGGGATTTAAAGCCATCATGGGAAAAGGCGTGGAAGGAAGGATCAACGGCCGGGAAGTGAAGGTGGTCAGCCCGGGGTATCTTCGCGAGAAAAATCTTTCCGTGGAGGACGGAAGATTGGAGAAAATTTCCTCTGAAGGCAAGACGATCGTCTATGTCCTCATCGACGGGAAACCAAAGGGGGCTATCGCCCTGGCCGATATCATCCGGAAGGAATCCAAGGCAGCCATCGCCAAGCTGAAGGAGATGGGAGTGAAATCGATGATGTTGACGGGAGACAACGAGCAGGTGGCCCGATGGGTGGCCGGGGAAATCGGGATTGACGAGTACTTTGCCGAAGTCCTGCCCGAAGAAAAGGCCCGGAAGGTCAAAGAGGTCCAGTCGAGAGGGCTCGTCGTCGCCATGACGGGAGACGGCATCAACGACGCCCCCGCCCTCGCCCAGGCGGATGTGGGCATCGCCATCGGCGCGGGGACGGATGTCGCCGTCGAGACCGCCGATATCGTTCTGGTGAAAAGCAATCCGCTTGACGCTGTCTCCATCGTGGGGCTGGCCCGCGCAACATACAGAAAAATGATCCAAAATCTTGTCTGGGCGACGGGCTATAATGTCTTCGCCATCCCTCTTGCCGCCGGGGTCCTCGCCGCCTATAACATTCTCCTGAGTCCGGCGATGGGGGCGGCTCTGATGTCCGCCAGCACGGTTATCGTGGCCGTAAACGCCAAGTTCATTAAACTGCCAGCTTGATGGTCTTTCCGGCCATGTCCCCATTTCGCTCTTGTCGTTCGTCAAAAAGTGTTAGACGGTCAGCGGCTTCGCCCTTTGACTTCTTTTTTATAAAAGGCCAAAATCTGGAAGCGGAGGAATTGCCCCAGTCATCCTGCGGAGGAGGTCGTCATGACAAGACGGGAACGGGTGCTCAGCGCCATCGCCCACCGCGAGCCGGACAAGGTGCCGATGGACCTGGGGGGAATGCGTTCCACAGGGATCACGGCCCTGGCCTACGGCCGGCTCAAGAAATACCTGGGCATGAGCGGCGGCTCCATCGATGTCTACGACGTCATTCAGCAGCTTGCCCAGCCCGAGGACCCGATCCTGGATTTTTTCGATGCCGATGTCATCGATCTGGGCCGGGCCTTCCTGACGGCCGCAGAAGACTGGAAGGATTTCGTTCTGCCTGACGGCTCTCCGGCGAAGATACCGGCATTTCTGAAGGTGGAGTCTGACGGGGCCGGGGGATACCTGGCCAGGAGCGAAGACGGTACGGTGATCGGGGCCATGCCCAAGGGCGCATTCTACCTCACCCAGACTCATTATCCGCTCCTCGAGTGGGATGGAAAAGATCTCTCGATCTTAAACCGTCTTACCGAGTTGATGGACAAAGTGACCTGGGCGGCGCTTCCGACCGCTCCCGGGCACAAACCTCTTACGCCCGGGCATCTCGCCGAGATAAAGAGAAGGGCCAAGCGCCTTTATGAAACGACGGATTTCGCCATCATGGCCGGATTCGGCGGAAACCTCCTTGAATGGGGGCAGTTCCTCTGCCGGAACGACCAGTTCCTCGCCGACCTCATTGAAAATCCCCGGAAAACCGAAGCCCTGCTCGACAAGCTCACGGAAATCCACATCGCCAACCTGGAGAAGTTCCTGGATGCGGTCGAAGGATATGTCCAAATCATCCAGATGGGAGATGACCTGGGGACGCAGCTCGCCCCGCAGATCTCGCCGCGGATGTACCGCCGTTTTTTCAAGCCCCGGCACAAGTTGATCTATGAGCGGATCCGGAGGCGCACCGGGGTCCATCTCTTTCTCCACTCCTGCGGAGCGATAGCCGAATTGCTCCCGGACCTCATCGAGGTGGGTGTCGAGATCATCAACCCCGTGCAGACGAGCGCCCGGGGCATGGAGCCCGACAGGCTGAAGCGCGAGTTCGGCAAAGACGTCACCTTCTGGGGCGGCGGGTGCGACACGCAACGGGTGCTTCCCCACGGCACAGAGAAGGAGATCGACGAGCACGTCCGAAGGAGGATCGAGATCCTGGCGCCCGGCGGGGGATTCGTCTTCGCCCAGGTGCACAACATCATGCCCAACGTCCCGCCGCAGAATATCGTGGCCATGGTCGAAGCGGCCAAGACCTACCGGACCCGGTACGAACCTTCGGGACCATGACAAATCGGGAGACACGGAGATTGGGGGGAGGACGGCCTCGAGAACGAGGAAGGCAAAGAGCGCTTCGGGATCAATCACGAAGGCAGGATTATCAATAATTGAGCCCGTTTCTTGGGCGGGATATCGGGAGCCTCAGGGGCTTCGGCATGAGGTCTTAGAGGGCCAACCCACCCTCCTGCGGCTTCACCTTTTTATTTTTGGATGAAAACACCAAACCTTTATCCAAATAGGCCGCAAACCCCTCCCTGTCAATAGATACGGACCAAATGTCCGATTATGTCCGGTTTTGTCGCATTATTTTTGCCGGTTGAGGGCGCAATCCGGCCGGAAATGGCCTTATTCCGGTCATCCGGCGATAATCGTCGGGATCCCCATGTCTTTGTTGTAGAGGTGATTGAGCAAGGCCACGAGGGCTTCGGTGACTCCCGGCTGGAACTGGACGCCCATTTCGTAGAGACCATCATCGCAGCTTTTCATCCATTGGACGGTCGCGCAAACCCGGATGACCTTTCTCGATCGCGAAAGGTAGAGCGTCAGGTTGAGTTTCGAGTTCAGAGGATAGAGCCGGTCCGTCCAGATGCGGGCGCCGCTCAGAGAAAGGTCCCTGGTGAAGGCGTTGGCCGCGACGGCCTCGTCCGGGTTGCCGGGGTGGCCCACCTCGATGATGACCCTGTTCTCTTCCTTGACTCTTCTTTCTTTCCGCCGTTCGACCGAAGGAGTTTTTTCCGTGTCTGCGCGTCTGGGCATCATTTCGCTCATTTCCGCTTCCATGATAATGAAGTCGGAGATCGCTTGGAATGCCCGGTTCAGATGAATATGGGGGTGAAATTATGATCGGTCCCTCACCCCTCTCGAGACCATGTCGCATTGACAATATGACACATGATCTCTCCGGCTCCTCTTTCGTGACCATGACGACTTTCCCGGGTTTTCGGACCGTGCGCCACAGCTTATCCAGGAAGGCCTTGGTCTTCTCGATCTCGGACACATCTTTGGCGATCATTTCTTTCCCTTTAAGTCTGGCGAAATCGGAATGGGTGAATGACTCGAGGCGTCAATCGATCCGGGGCAGCCGTTCGAGGCGCGGGTCGGTCCAGACGTCGCTCTCGTCGCGGCTGGTCGAGGAGAACTCCGAGAGAACGGCGCCCTTGTCCCCGGCCTGGAACCAATGGAGTGTATCGGGCGGAAGGGTGTATTGGTCCCCTGGCTGCAGGACGATTTCCTTCCGGACGGTGAAATGCGGCCTGTATTTTTTGGGGATCCGGGCCCGCGGGTTCGGCGTCGCCTCCCCGGGAACGTAGAGATAGACCTCGCCGAAGCGGCAGCGGAAGGTCTCCTGCTTTCCGGGTTCGGCCGCGCCGGCAGGGGGATGCCTGTGCTCGGGGCAGATCTGCCGGGGCAGGAGGACGATCTCCTTGGCGCAGTAACGGTCGTTGTTCTCGTAGACGACGACCAGGAGCCCGACATTCTCGAGATCGCCCAGGCCGAAATCGGAAACCTCTATGTTCTCCGCTTCGCGGGGAGTGATAGCGATCCGTGCTTTCTTAAGGAGTCCGGCCGCCTTTTTCCTGGCCTTTTTAATGTCTTCGATTTTCATCGGAAGACGCTTCTCGAGGTGCCGCCTTTTCCGACGCCATCAGGCGTTCGATGTCCTTTCGAAAGGGGAGAGACGGCTGGGCGCCGAGCTTCGTCGTCGCGATGGCGGCGGCCGCATTGCCGAACTGGGCGGCATCGAAGAGAGACCGGCCTTCGGCCAGCGCCACAGCCAAGGCCCCGTTGAAGGCGTCTCCGGCCGCGGTCGTATCCACCGGGGTCACCGGAAACGCCGGGACGACCTCCTTCCTCTCCGGGGTGGCGACATAGACGCCTTTCGGTCCCAGGGTGATCAAAACTCCTTTCATCCCTTTGTCGAGCATGATGTCGGCGGCTTTTTCCAGGTCTCCCTTTGTGATTAGCGTGACTCCCGTCATGATCTCGGCCTCGGTCTCGTTGGGGGTGAGAAAGCTCAGGCGTTTGAGGAGGTCGTCGCCGAGCATTTGGGCGGGAGCGGGGTTGAGAATGACGGGAAC
This sequence comes from Candidatus Aminicenantota bacterium, assembly GCA_016934895.1. GTDB lineage: Bacteria > Acidobacteriota > Aminicenantia > Aminicenantales > UBA8522 > UBA8522. The sequence continues at coordinate 493 of JAFGRZ010000027.1, read as the reverse complement.
CCCGGCTGTGGAGGCGATCTCCGCCGCCTCGATGACGGTCTCGAACGGCGATTCGAGCTGCATCAGGACGATGTCCGCCGAGGCGATGACATCCTTGGCCCGGCGGACGTCCTCGATTCCCAGGCGGGCATTGGCGCCCGAGGCCACGGCGATGCTGTTCTCCCCGTCGGGGGCCACGACGATCAGGGCGACGCCTGAGGAAACGTCCTTGTCCAGGAGGATGTTCTCGACATGGATGCCGTCGCGGACGAACCCGTCGAGCAACTGCCTGCCGAAGACGTCCGCGCCGACTCGGGCGATGAAATGGACGTCGCCGCCCGCCCGGGCCGCAGCCACGGCCTGGTTGGCGCCCTTGCCGCCCGCTGCCATGAAGAATTCGCCGCCGATGATCGTCTCGCCCGGCTTCGGCAGCCGGGGGGTCTTGATCACCATGTCGGTGTTCGAGCTTCCGACGACGACGATTTTCTTGGAAACGCCGGGCGCCTTGGCCATG
>JAFGRZ010000184.1 GCA_016934895.1 Candidatus Aminicenantota bacterium | reverse complement strand
GCGCCCGACTGTAGAGAAAGAGCCGCTCAGCCGGGGCCGGATTGAACTTTCCCCCGAGGACCTGGAGGAAATGAGGAAGAGCATCCTATCCTTGAAAGGAGTGCCCGACCCGGATGGCGGATCCGCGGACGCATTCGCACGGGGGTTCCCCTTGGACCCGAAGGCCGACTCGGATGAAGATGAAAAGAGAGAAATTGATTCACTCCTTCAGTCCAGCCGCCATATTTCCCCGGGAGATGAATACCTCAATCTTGTGGTGGAACTGATCTACCTGGAGGACCGGGCGGACCAGTTCCCTGCGATTGTCGATGTCCTGGAACACTATCATCAGGCTATCGTGGCCAAGAAAGATTTTGCCAGAGCGGCCACCCTCATCCGCACTCTTTCCGAGATCAGGGACCGTTTCGCCAAGAGGGACAAGCGGAAGTCCGAACTGATCGGAAGCGTCATCGACCTGTTGAAGCGGAAGAGCGTTTTGGCCGATCTCAAGGATTCGGTCGATCTCACCTCTGTCCAAGACATGAACGGGCTTCTCGCCTATCTGAAATTGTTCGGCGCACAGGCGGCCGTCCTGCTCGCCGATATTTACGAGCAGATCCGCGATCCGGATTGGCGCGGGCCCGTCCTCGGGATGTTGGCCGAGATCGGGCATGAGGATATCCGGGCTTTGGAAGACCTGATCCAAGAATCCCGGCCGGGCCTGAGCCAGGAGATCATCCGTTTCCTGAAAGAAAAAAAGGACCTCCGGCTGGTGAACCTTCTGGCCAAGATCGTCAGCTATAAGAGTCCGGTCATCAAGCAGGCGGCGATCCAGGCGCTGCGCGATGTTTCCGATGGCGCGGCCGACAAAATCTTATTGGGATTTCTCGCCGACGACAACGAAGAAATACGGATCGCCGCCCTCGACAGCCTGACCGGCGACGCCGCCAAGCCGATCATCGCTCACATCAAGCGACTCATCGCTGAGAAAAAATTCGCCAAGAAAAGCCCGCGCGAGAAAAAAGCGCTCTTCGCCGTTCTCGGCCGGAGCGACGGTGAGGAGGCATGCCGGTTTCTGGCCGATATCTTCAGCAAGGTCCCGTTCCTGCCGAGTCCGAAACACACCGAGCTCTGTCTTTATGCCGTGTCCGCACTGGAGGTGATGAGGCATCAGAGATCGCTCGAAATCCTGAAAAAAGGAAGCAAACGGCGGCACTTGAAAATCAGAGAGGCCTGTCTCAAGGCCCTTCAGTCCAAATCAAAAATTCCGATCACTTTTACCGGGAGAATGCCGCAATGACTCCTCCCCCCGACGAGCGGACCCCTCTCGACAAAATCAGGGCTCTCCATCAACTGGCCGTAGAGATGATCATCCGCCTGAACGTCATTCTCAAGGGCGCCCGGATCTACGAGCCGAACAATCTTCTCTTTCTGCGTCAGGTGACCCGCTTCCTGACGCTCCTCAGAAAGGCGCTCGCGGAATATGGGGAAGCGTCCATGGTTTCCCGGGGCAATACCCTATTCTTCAACAATGTCCGGCTCAAGTATGGCTTCTCCGACTATCATTTTTTCAAGTTCGTCCAGGAAGAGTTTCAAAAGAAACAGCTGGGACGGATCACCTTCAATCCCGAAGTGACTGAGGACGACGTCAAGACCGTGATGATCATCTGGGCGAAAGGGGATGCTCAGGCCGCCGACCCCTTTGCCGCTCTCTCCGATGAGGCCACGGCGCGGGGCGTGCGCCATGTCACCTTCGACAGGATGCTGCCTTCCGATCTGACCAAGAGCCGGAAGGAATCCGCCGCCAAGGTCTTCTTCCTTGGGATGACCCATCTTGAAGAGGCCTTCGAGAGCGGGGAGGGCCGGGAAAAAATCAGCCTGGGCACCACCCGGAGGTTGATGCAGTCCGTCTTCAACCATATCTCCGACCACGAATCTTTCGTCCAGGGCCTGACCAATATCAAGAACTTCCATGAGTACACGCTCAATCACTCCATGAACGTCTGCATTCTCTCCGTCGCTCTCGGAAAACGCCTGGGACTCGACCGGAACGAGCTCGTCGACCTTGGGATCAGCGCCTTTTTCCACGATTTCGGCAAGCTGGACACACCCAAGGAAATCCTGGACAAGCCCGGTAAGCTCGACGACCGGGAGCGCGAAATCATCGAAAAACATCCCTATCAGGGAGCGGGAAAGCTGGTCCAGTTCAAGGGATTCGAAAACCTTCCCGTTCAGGCGATCCAGGTCGCGATGGAACACCATGTCAAGGAAGACATGACGGGCTACCCTCGCTACTTCAAGAAACGGACGGTCAACCTGTTCAGCAAGATCGTCAAGATCGCCGACTTTTTCGATGCGGTCACCACCCCGCGGGTTTACAGAACGAAACATTTCACCAGGGATGAGGCCCTGACCTTAATGCTTGCCCAAGGCCGCACGGAGTTTCATCCCGTTCTTCTCCGCGAATTCGTTAAGATGATGGGCCTCTATCCCGTCGGCTCGTTCGTCGGCCTGGACACCCTGGAATTGGCCCTCGTCGTCGAGAACAACCCGGATCCGGCGCTGCTTCTCCGGCCCAAGGTCAAGCTGATCGCCGATGCCGCCGGGAACAAGCGGGAGGGCGAGGTCGTCGACCTGGGCGAAGTGGACCCGGAGACGGGAAAATTCCGGCGGACCATCGTCAAGGTCCTCGATCCGGGCAAATACGGAATCCAAGTGGCCGATTATTTTTTGGCCCAAGCCATTTGAACTCCCGCCTCGCGAATGCATCAGGTTCCGTGAGAAGGCGGGAACCCGATGGATGGGCTGGGAAGGACGGACGGCAGTGAAACCTGAGCCTCCCGTGCGGTTGCGCTGTGAATACTTGGACAATCCGCTCGGCCTCGGAACGGCAGCGCCGTGTTTTTCCTGGGTTCCGGAGCATTCCCGCCGCGGAGCCGCTCAGGCCGCCTATCAGATCATCGTTTCATCCGAACAGGATTTATTGGGGAATGAGATCGGGGATGACTGGGACAGCCAACGGACGGAATCGGGGCGGACTTCCGGAATCACTTATGATGGAGAGCCGTTGTGGAGCGGAAAACGGTATTTTTGGCGGGTTCGCTGGTGGGACGAGGAGGGAAACGTCAGTCCCTGGAGCGAGACGGCTTGGTTCGAGATGGGTTTGTTGCAGGAGAAGGATTGGAAGGCCCAGTGGATCGGCCGCAGGACGACGGCCGAGTTCACGTCGCGCGGGAACGTCATGCAGGGTGTCTATTCCGGGGATTTCGTTCAGAGCCTGGGCGTCTACCTGAGGAAGGAATTCGAGTTCAAGGCCGCTCTCCGACGCGCCCGCGTCTATGTCTGCGGGCTTGGCAGCTATGAGCTCCGGATCAACGGGCGCAAGGTCGGAGATCGTGTCCTCGATCCCGCGCAGACCGATTACCGGGAAATCGCTCTATATTCCGTGTACGATGTCACCTCTCACATCCGGGAAAGGAATGCACTCGCCGTCATCCTCGGCAACGGTCGGCACATCAAGAGCTTCGGCTACGGCAAGCCCCGGCTTCTCCTTCAGCTCCATCTGGAGAGGGAAGACGATCTCGTCGACCGCATCTTCAGCGATGGAACCTGGCGAGCCAACTCCGGACCGCTTCAGGAGAACGGCTTGTATTCGGGCGAGCGTTATGATGCCCGGCTGGAATGGGACGGCTGGGACGAGCCCGGGTTCGAAGACGTTTCCTGGGAGGACGCAGAGATCCTCTCCGGCCCGGCCCTCGCCGCCCAAACGCTTCCTCCGATCCGCGTCGTGGAGACGCTCCGTCCGGTCGGTCGCTGGAGCCCGCGGCCCGGCGTTCGGGTTTTCGATTTCGGTCAAAATTTTTCCGGCTGGGTCCGGCTCAAGGTCCGGGGAGAGCGCGGCCGGGAGATCAGGATCCGCCATGCCGAGCTCATCCACGAGGACGGCACCATCAACGTTCTCCCCAATCAGAACGCCGAAGCCACCGACGTTTATATCCTGAAAGGACAGGGAGAAGAGGTCACCGAGCCGAGGTTCACCTCCCATGGCTTCCGCTACGCCGAGGTCGAAGGCCTGCCCGGGGACCCTTCGCCGGAAAGCCTCGAGGGATGCTTTGTCCACAGCGACGTCGAGAAGACGGGCGAATTCCACTGCTCCCATAATCTCCTCAACCGGATTCATCAAAACATCATCTGGGGCCAGCTTTCCAACTTGATGGGCATTCCGACGGATTGCCCTCAGCGTGACGAGCGGCACGGCTGGCTCGGAGACGCCCATTTGGCGGCCGAGGAAGCCATCTTCAATTTCGACATGGCCGCCTTTTACAGCAAGTTCCTGGAAGATATCCGGCTGTCTCAAAAAGAAGACGGCAGCCTTCCCGATACCGTGCCCCCCTACATCCGGAGGCTTTATCCGGCCGACCCGGCGTGGGGGATCGCCTATCTCGAGCTGGCCTGGCTGCTGTTTTTCTATCTCGGGGACGAGCGCGTCCTCCGCCGACATTTCGCGCGGATGAAAAAATATGTCGACTACCTCGGCAGAAACGCAGAAGAATACATCGTCCGGAGGCTCGGCAAGTACGGCGACTGGTGTCCGCCGGGAAGCGTTGTCCCCAAAAAAACTCCTCTCGAACTGACATCGACTTGGTGCTATTACCGGGCCGCAGGTCTTTTGTCGGCCTTTGCCGAGATCCTCGGCCGGATGGACGATAAGCGGTCCTATGCCCGGCTGGCCGAAGCCATCAAAACCGCTTTCAACGCCCGATTCCTGGCCGACGATCAGTACGCGGTCTTCCGCGTCAGCTCCGCCGACAAGAGCCCCGACCAATCCTCGAACGTTTTGCCCCTGGCGCTGGATATGGTGCCCGGCGATAAAAAGGACAAAGTCCTCCTGCGCCTG
>JAFGRZ010000183.1 GCA_016934895.1 Candidatus Aminicenantota bacterium | reverse complement strand
GGAAGCATCAAGGACGAAATGATCGAGCTGGCCGCCCTAAAAATGGATCTCCGTCTGGACTTCGAGGAGGAAGAAGCTCCCGAAGGATGGCGATACGCGGTCGTCGACCTGGGGGGGAAGAGCCTGTCGCAGGGTGGGCGGGTCAAAAACATCATCCAGATCGAGCCATTGGAGTACACATGGCTGCAAACAACCGATGGATTTATCTACTACTGCGTCGGCGCGACGACAACAGAGGACGGTTATATTCGTTTCACGCCCGAAGTATTCCAGACCCAGCAGCTCCGTTTTCTCGTTCCGGCCGCAGACAAAGACCTCGCTCTCGGCATTCGTATCCAGAATAAAGTCTACACGCTTCCGCTGAGCCCGGACTTCTCCTTGAAACTCGCAAAGGCGCTCGCCTCTCACCGCGACGGGAAAACAATGGAAATCCGGCTCTTCGGGGCCCGGCGGGAGGGGGACGAGATCATCCTTGACCTCGGCATCCAATCCCTTGTCGGCAGCGGCATCGAGATCCAGACATCCCCCCAATTTATGCTCGAAGCGGAGGGCGAAAAGATCGAATTCGACGAAGCGGCCACCGCGGAGCTCCTCCGCCGGCCGCCGGAGCCCTTCATCGTGCCGCCGCAGACTTTCATCCGCTTTGAACTGGCTTATGACACCGCGGCCGCTCCGGCGGCTCTTCACTACCGCGGCTACGAAAGCGAGGGGAAGCTTCCGCTCCCCGGCTTGAAATAGGAAGCCTCGGGAGAAAACCGGGGAAGAGGAGAAACGACGATGATGTTGAGAAAGATCTTAATCTGGACGGCGATAGCCCTTGTCCTCATTTTCGCGTTCTTTTGTTCAGGAAAAAAGCAGGAGGGCGGGGAGAATCCAGCCGTATTCAATACGGCGGCGGCCGCTTCCGGACAGGATAACGCCGGGGCCGGGAGGACGCAGCTTTCTGAATCCGGACGGGACGAAGGAGATTGGAAAGACGCCTTCGCATTTGTCCGGGACTCCATCCGGACGGAGGCCTCGAGATTTCCGCTCAAGACCGCGGAGGGCGTCCGCTGGGGCCGGAACGGAAATTCCCTGGAAAAGGCGTTGTTACTCGCTCAGATTCTTCAGGACGGCGGCCATACAATCCGGATAGCGGAAGGAGACCTTGATGATCCGGCGGCAAAAAGCCTCCTGGCGAAGATTTTTCCGGCGACCAAGACTTTTTCCTACAGCGACGACGTTCCGATCTCGGTGCCCGCTGAAGACGCCGGTCTGATCGCGGCGGTGAGACGTCATTTCTGGGTCCAGATGGAGGACAGCGACGGCTGGGTGGATCTGGACCCCAGCTTTCCCGCGGCCGAACCGGGACGCTCTTTCACCTCCGTGAAAGAGAGCCATGACCCCTCCGACGAATCTCTGAAAACATGGGCTTGGGTGTCCCTGGAGTCCACGGCCGGCGACTCTGGGGAGCCCGAGTCCGTTTTCTCCTGGGACGGGCCGATGGAAGAGGTGGCCAAACAGCCGCTCTCCCTCGCCATCGTGGCGGAATTTCAGGGTGTTTCATCCGGTGAAGAAGAGGAGGAGGAGGAGGAGGAGGAGGAAGGCGGCGCGGCCGGCGGCCTTTTCGGCGCCCTGGGCGGACGGACATCCCAACCCAAGAAAGACAAGGCCGAGGAAAAGGTCCTTTACAACGCCGCCCTGACGATCGGCGGAGAGGAAGCGGCTGAAGGCCGTTTTTCCGCCGAGAAAGAACCGATCAGCCGGCTCGTTCTCAAGCTAAGATTCGAGAGCTTAGGAGAGATCGTTTCCCAATCCGAACGGATTCTTTTCGAGAAAGCCGGGAAAGAAAGCGAGCCTCCCCTTTTCCAGAGGCACGCCATCCTCATTGCCGGAAACAGAATACCGCCGGAAGCTTGGCAAGACAAACTGAATAACGTCTCCGACAGCGACCTGCTCAATGACGTCAAATCAGGCATTGAGGAGATCAAACGGACCCTGAAATCGAAAAAATTCGACCGGAACACACTGGGCAAAAGCGCCGAGCTTGAAGAGAAGCTGGGACCCGACTTGGGACATCTGATCAATATGATCTTTGCCTCGACCTCGGACGACCAAACCGAGAAAGAGGCGGAGGCCCTTTCCGTTTACGCCTATTACCAAGTCCCCCGCATCCTCATCACGTCTTTTACCGGCGATCAAGAGAGAACCGAGGTGAGCTTCGACCTGAGACAGGACCGCGTGGAAGCCGTCCCCTATCCCGGCCAGGCCCTGGCCATGAGCGGCACTTTTCTCTATGGACGCGGCGTGATGGAATCCACGCTCGAAGGGAAGCTCCTCGATCTGCTTGCAGGGCAGCCGGCGTTGACCACTGCCGTGCTGATGCGGGAAGCGGAGCGAATAAATATCCCGATCCGGATGTTTTCCTCACTGGAAAAGGAAAGCCTCCGGGGGCTCGGCCTGCCCGAACCCGTTGCCGAAAAGATCGGCCTGATCCTGGACTCCGGCCGCATCGCCGTTCTCCCCGAAAAGGGCGTCCCCTGGCAAGGCCAAGAACGATGGGGATGGTGGGATATCGATCCGGCCACGATGGAGACGGTCGGAGTGATGGACTCCGGCCTTCACCAGGCCATGGTGCAGAGGACGATCCTGGATACCAAGAATCCCCTTCATGAAAAGATGGGCTTCGTCATCGGCGCCATGACCGGAGCCGTCGACACGCAATGGATGCTTGCCGGGATGGTCCTCAAGTACGGCGAGCTGAATAAGGCGGCCCTGCAGGAAGCCAAATCCTATATGAAGAACATCCGGGCGTATATGTGCCCCAAGTTCGAGAAAAAGATCGAGGCGGGTGTGGGATTCACCGCCTTCGAGATGGAGGATTGCTTCAAGCTCGCCTACGAGATTAAGATCGAGGCCGGCGTCAAGATCAGCCAAGGCTGGTGCGAGAATTTCGCCAAGGGTTTCGCCTGCGCCTCGACGACAATCCTCAATTATTATCTGAGCCAGGCCGAAGATTAAGAAAGCCTCGCGCCGGTCCTCCTGAAGAAGAGACGGCGGCGGCCGGCAAGAGAGGAGGTTTTCCATGAGAAACGTCCTTTTCAAAAGGATCCCCATTCTTGTTTTATCGGTCCTCACCATGGCGGCATGGTCCATCGTTCCTGTCGGCGCCCAGCAGGCCGCCGAAAAAGAGCCGAATGACGAGGCCGAGCAGGCCAACCCGCTCACCTTGGACGAGGAAATCAAGGGATTCGTCGATGAAGACGGCGACGAAGACTGGTATGCGCTAACGGTCCCGGCGGCAGGCCTGGACATTCTTGTGATTGAAGTCTCCGGAGTTTCCGGGGTTGACCTGGAACTTAAACTCTACGATGCCTCAAATGCCGAAGAATATTTGATCAAAATGGACCAAGACGAGGAAGGGAGTGGAGAACAAATCGTCAGAATGAGACAGCAGCCGGGAAAATATCTTATCCGGGTTGATTCGGATGGGTCGAACCCGGATGAATCCTATACCCTTCGTGCCGGGAAACCGGTCGCCCCACCTGCTTCTTCAGCCGAAGTGAGCGCTGCCCTCCGGAAGGCGCTTGATTACCTGATCTCGAAGCAGACCGGGGACGGCTACTTTGACGAAGATCATGTCGGAAAATCCGGCTTGGCCGTTCTGGCTTTGATCGGTGGAACCTGTGCCGGCCGGGATTATTCCCGGAGCATCCAGGCAGGCCTGGGATATATCCGATCCCGCTTTGACGACGGCCTGCTCTACGAAGGAGGACCGCAGTCAGGCTGGGAGAACGAATCGGACGGGATGTACACCCACGCCATCGCCACCCTGGCCCTCATCGAGGCATTCTCGGAGCTCAAAGACACAAAGCTGAAACCGCTGGCCGAGCAAGGCATCCAGGTCATCGTCAAAGCTCAGAACACCGAGCACAAGCCGGCGGAATTGGACGGCCCGATCAGCCGGGATGAGGACTGCTACGGCGGTTGGCGCTATTCCCCGGACAGTACCGGCTCGGACATTTCCGTCACCGGCTGGCAGGTTTTGGCTTTGCAGGCCGCCAAGAACGTTGGTTTTAATGTGCCCGACTGGTGCTTTGAGCTGGCGGCGAAATACGCGCGGTCCGTTTACAGCGAAAGGGAGCACACCTTCGGTTACCAGTCTCCCGGCGGAGAATCATGCGCCCGGGCGGGCATGGGATCGCTGACCCTTCAACTCTGCGGCTATCCGGACGACCCTTGCATCGCGCCGGCGCTCCGCTATATGCAGGACCACGCGCCCACCTGGAATATCGAGGAGCCGGGGGACGGCTATCCTTTTTATTACTGGTATTACGGAACGCGGGCCATGCTGATCTCCGG
>JAFGRZ010000182.1 GCA_016934895.1 Candidatus Aminicenantota bacterium | reverse complement strand
CGTTCATTCTTGGTCCCGAAGATTTTGGTGATCAGCCACTTGAACATTTTCTATTTATTATCAGAAACTTGCCCCAAAGTCAATTTGGGGACATCCTGACCGTCTGACACTTTTTGGCGAACCACAAGAGCGAAATGGGGACATGACCGGAAAATTTGAGGGATACGAATCCATTTCCGGAGAAATGGGTCATGTCCCGATTTTCCGGATCGTGTCCCCTGATCTCGCATGCCGGAAACCAGGAAAGGGTTAGACGGTCAGGGGGACGGCTTAGATTATTGCCCCACTTTGTGCCATAGAGCCTTTGAGGAGGCCCCAGCTATTTCTTGGCGAGGAGCTCGTCCACCAGCGGGCCGGCCTCGTACACCTTGAGGAGGGCCTCGATGATGCCCTGAGCGTCCACCATGACCGAACGCGGAATATCCTCCCTATAGACGAAATTGTTCGGAAGGGACTGGATGTTCCCGTCGAACAGGACCCCCACCACCTCGCCCTTCCGGTTGACGACCGGGGACCCGGAATTTCCGCCGATAGAATCGACCGTGGCTACGAAGTTGAGCGGCACGGAGAGTTTGAGGGCCGATTTTTTCCGGAGGAAGCGAGGGGCGAGCTCGTAAGGAGGCTGGTTGCCGTTCTTTTCGGCTATTTCGTAAAGCCCCTTGAAGGTTGTCCGAAAGGGGATCTTCTTTCCGTTCTCGACATAGCCTTTGACCACACCGAAACTCAGCCTCGGCGTCCCCGTGGCGTCGGGAGGGACCGAAGTCCCCTTGAGCTTGAACAATGCCCGGGCGATCCGGGCGCCGTTGCGGGCCTCGACCGAGGCGACTTCGTTCTCATGGCGTGCCCTCAAGCCCCGGGCGACCGGATCGACGAGAAGGGCCAGCTTGATCATCGAGTCGGTGGACAGGTAGATCTCCTCAGGCTTGGCCTGCAGATACTTTTTCCGGACTTCGACGTCCTTGAGTTTGGTCCCGCCGACCAATTCGGCGGCGACCTCCCGGGGAGAGCGGGTGGCCAGGAGGCACTTCACCTCCCAGGATGTCTCCATGTCCTCGCGGAGCTGGGTGAGGGAATCGGCCAGTTTGACGATCTCGAACTCGTCGTAGATGGGGGCGGGGGAGAGGAGGGAATGCTCCAGCGAGGCGAGGTTGGATTCCCTGTACTCACGCAAGCGCTCATCGTTGGGCTTCGTTTTTTCCGCCGCCAAACGGACGAGCGAGCGGGCGATCCGGAAATAATGGGTGTTGAATCCCGTCCCTCTTTCGAAATAGGCATAGGGCTTAAAAAAAGTCGCATAGCTCTTCTGCGCCTCGGCGATTTCCTCCCAGGCCCGGCTGAACTCCCCGGCCATCTCGGGATCCTTGGCGATCTCCTCCCGGAAGGCGCGTTCCTCCCGAGCCTTTTGGGCCATCAGTTCCGGGTCAAGAAGCCCTGATTGATAACCCCCGATGGCCTTGAGGCTGTTCTCGATACCGAAAAGGGTGCGCAGAGCGACCCGGGCTTCGTCCGGCCCTTTCTCACTGTATTCCGCTAGCAGGGCTCTCCGCCGGGCGTTCGTCCCGATCATGAACGGATAGCTGACATCGCGGAGAAACTCGAGCTGGGAGAGGGTCAGGAGACGGCCGGTCGATCCGGGATTGCCCGAAGCGAAAACGAGGTCGCCTTCTTTGACCGGCTGGGCGGCCCAGGGAAGAAAATGGGTTGTCGGGAGGGGCTGGTCGTTCTCATAGACCCGGAAGAAAGTGACATCGAGGTCATAGCGGGGATAAGTGAAATTGTCCTGGTCGCCGCCGAAAAAGGCCATGGCGTATTCGGGCGCGAAGACCAACCGGATATCGGTGAAGACCTTGTATTTGTAGAGATGATAGAGGCCGCCGGAATAGAGACTCGCGACCTGACAGCGAAGACCGGATTGTTCGGAGGCGTTCTTTTCGATCGAAGCGATGGATTTCTCCCGGGCAGCGGCCGCTTCGGCCGGATTTTGCCCGGTTTCTTCAGCGGCCCGGATCTGCCCGGTGACATCCTCGATCTCCTGGAGAACCTGGAACTCGATGCCCGGGCACTTCAGCTCCTCCGCCCGGGTCCGGGCATAGAAGCCCGTTTGCATCAGGTCCCTCTCTTTGGTGCTGAGGTTCTGGATCGCTCCCGCCCCGACATGGTGATTGGTCAAGACGAGGCCGTCTCCTGAAACAAAAGATGCCGAGGCGCCGCCCAGCCGGATAGAGGAAGCCTGCAAACGGCTCAGCCAACCCGATTCAGGGGTGAATCTGTGTCCGGCCTTGAGGAGGTCCGTGGGGGGCATGTTGAAGGGCCATAAACCCTCGTCTGGAAAAATCGGCACCACAAGGATGAGCCATAGAGCGGTCGCGATCAAAACCGGCCTTTTGATGATTCTCATAAGGGTCCTCCTCAAGGGATTTGAGAAAATGCCATGTTAGCATAAAGGGCGGGTGCAGAGGAAGGCGAGTTGCTTTTGCCGGCCCTTTCGGTTATTATGATATTGAGAATTATTCTCAATTAGGAAAAAAACAAAGGACCGATAGATGATCAGTTTGGCGCTGGCCCCGCGAGGCCGAAAGCTGAAGATCGCGGCTATCGAGGGCGGGGAGGGCATCCGCCGCCGCCTGTTCGCCTTGGGCTTCCATAAGAATGATTTGATTGAAGTGAACGCGCAGGGGATTCTCCGGGGGCCGTTCTTGGTCAGGAATGTGACCGCCGATACGATTATCGCCTTGGGCAGAGGCATCGTCAGCCGGATCATGGTGGAAATCGTGCCCGATGAAGAATGATGCGCCCACCGTTATTTTCCTGGGACAGCCGAACAGCGGCAAAAGCACGATGTTCAACGCCATCGCGGGTCCCAAGGCGCTGACATCGAATTTCCCCGGCACAAGCTATAAACATACCCACAGCTTGGTCAATATCGAAGGGCGGTTGCTGAACGTCGTTGACCTTCCGGGGACCTATTCACTGAATCCCTCGGAGCCGGCTGAGAAGGTCATCCTCAGCCACCTCTTCCAGGAACGCCCCGATCTCGTGGTCAACGTCGTCGACGGCTCGACGTTGGGAAGGAGCCTGGAGCTGACCTTGGAGCTCCTGGAGCTCGGCTTTCCCGTCGTCATCGCCCTGAACATGGTCGACCTAGCGGAAAAAAAGGGCATCCATATCGATGTCGGGAAACTGGAGCAAATCCTCAAGGTAAGGGTCGTCCCGACTGTGGCCACTCACGGCCGGGGGATCAAAGAAGTTTTGGAAGCGGTGTTTTCTTGTCTGGACAATCCCGCGCCTGTGGTCGCCCCGCCGTATTCCGGAGATGTCGAGCAGGAGGTCGACCGCCTGGCCGCAAAAATTCCGGTCGAGATAGCCGTCGCCGGAAATTCCCGATTCACGGCGATCAAGCTTCTCGAGGCTCATGAATTGTTCTGCCTTCAGCTCCTGGCCGAGAAGGAATCGGGGCTTTATAAAGAACTCGACCGGGCCAAGTCCGCGATCGAAAACAAGCGGCAGTCCCCGGCCTATGAGGTCATCGCGGCCGAGCGTCATCACCTGGCGTTCAAGATCTTTGAAGAGACGAGCCGGGTGTCCCGGGGAAGACGGTTGAGCTGGGAACAGAGGATCGATGACGTGATCATGCATCCCGTTCTCGGCTACCCCATTCTGGTGGCCGTTTTTCTGGCCTTTTTCTTTCTCATCTTCAAGATCGGCAGCCCCTTGGAGGGATACCTCCTCGGCCCATTGGGGCGCCTGAGGGAGGCGCTCTCGGGCATCCTGGGCTCCGGGCTCGTTTTCCATCTCGCCGACGGCCTGATCCAGGGGATCGGAGGCGGCGCGGCGATCGTCCTGCCCTATTTCATACCGCTTCTCTTCTTCATGGCCTTTCTTGAGGATCTGGGATACCTGTCCAGGGCCGGATTCCTGCTGGACACGTTCATGCATCGGATCGGCCTCCATGGAAAATCGGTGTCTCCGTTCGTCCTTGCTTTCGGCTGCAACGTCCCGGCGGTGCTTTCCACCCGGATCCTCGAGTCCCGGCGGGACCGAGAGATCACTTCACTGCTTATTCCCTTCATCCCTTGCTCCGCCAGGACGACCATCATTCTGGCTCTCGTCGCCTTCTTCCTGGGCCCCCTCTATGCGCTCGGTTTCTATTTCTTCAACCTCCTCATCGTGGCCGTGATCGGCCGGCTGCTGTCTTTTTTCTACAAGGCGCCCTCACCGGGGCTCATCCTCGAGATTCCCTCTCTCAAAGCGCCCTCCATGAAGAACATGGCCCGAAAAACCTACCTGGAGCTCAAGTCCTTCGTCATCTTCGCGTGGCCGCTGCTCGTCGGGGGAAGCATCCTCCTCAGCCTGCTCCATTACTTGAAGCTGGACCGGTTCCTGAATATCGCTTTTTCTCCGCTCGTCGTCCACGGGCTGGGATTGCCCCAGGAACTGGGGATCACTCTCGTCTTCGGCTTTCTGCGCAAGGAGCTCTCATTGATCATGATGCTCCAGGCGCTCGGCGTCGACTATCAAAATCTTCTGAGCGTCATATCGCGGGAGCAGATCCTCGTCTTCACGGTCTTTGTGAGCTTCTTCATCCCCTGCCTGTCCACCTTCGCCATTCTGTGGAAAGAATCCGGAAGAAAGATCGCACTGATCTCCGTGGGTCTGAGCGTCGCCGTGGCTTTGGCGGTCAGCTTTGTCGTGAGGCTATTTTTCTAGGACGACGACGGCGACGGCATACGCCGCCAGGTGGGAAATGGATACGTGCGCCCGGTCGAACGGCCACCTCGCCCGGCCTTTGACCACCAGTTCGGGCTGTCCGGACGGCCGGTTGACGAGTTCCACATCCGTCCAGCCGATCCTTCCCCCCAGCGCCTTGAAAAAAGCCTCCTTGGCGGCGAACCGGGCGGCATAATTCTGAAATTCGTTCCTTTTCGGCGAACAATAGGCAATTTCCCGGGGCGTGAAGGTCCTTTCCAGGAACCTCGGACTCTTCCCGGCCAGGCGCGCGACCCTTTCTACTTCGATGATGTCAATCCCGATGCCGACGATCATATCCGTCCTCCTTCAGAAGCCGGGCGATTTTAGACCCGACACAAGCCGCCAGCTCTTCCTCCGGCGCCCTGGCGATCTGCTCCAGGCTCCCATAGCGGCTGAGCAAGGCGGTTTTCCGTTTTACGCCTAGGCCTGGAATGCCGTCGAGTGCGGAAGCAAAACTTTTTTTCTCCCGCCGACGCCGATGATAAGAAACGGCAAAGCGGTGGGCTTCATCACGGATGTGCTGCAGAAGTCTGAGGGCCGGAGAGGTTCGGTCCATCCGCAGACCCGTTTTCATCTTCGGCGTGAAGACGATCTCTTCCTTCTTGGCCAGGGAGATAATGGGGATATCCGGCCGACCCAGCTCCCGGAGCGCCCTCTCCGCGGCCCGGAGCTGTCCCTTGCCGCCGTCGACCAGGATGAGGTCGGGCCGAAGACGGCCCTCCGCCAGAACCCGGGCGTATCGACGCCGGATGACTTCACTGAGACTGGCCACATCGTTCGGACCGGTCACCCCTTTGACCTTGTATTTCCGGTACTCGGTCCTGTTCGGCCGTCCGCCCTCGAAGACGACCAGGGAGCCCACCGCTTCGTCCCCGCCGGTGTTCGAAATGTCGAAGCCCTCGATCCGCTCAAGGGGAGATTTCAGCCCAAGAACCTCAGCCAGCTGCCGCAGCGCGCGGCCTTCCCCGTTCCTTTTCTTTAATAGGCTGGCGGCGTTCTGATCGGCCAGGTCGACGAGCTTCCGGGCCCGGCCCTTTTGCGGGGCCAGAATCCGGACCGCCTTTCCCTTTCGGCTGGAAAGCCGGGCGGCGAAGTCTCCGGGGGCTGCGGGCAGCGCGGGCAACAATATTTTGGCGGGGAGATCCAGGCTATCTCGGTAAAAATCCTTCAGAACCCCGGTCAGAAGCTTTTCGGTCGGAGTGTTCTCCGGTTCGCGCCGGAGGATCTCCTGGGCCTGGACGACTTTTCCGCGGCGCATGATGAAGACGGTGACGGCCGCTTGGGCCGCCTCCCTGGCCAGGCCGAAAATATCGACATCCTCGAGGGAAGCGGAGATCAGCTTCGGCCTTTCCCTGACCTCCTCGATCGTCCGGATGAGGTCGCGCCAGTGGGCGGCCTGTTCATAGTCCTGCCTCTCCGCCGCCGCGTTCATTTTCTCCCTGAGGATCGGAAGCAATCGTTCGGTCCGCCCCTCCAAGAAAAGACGCGCATGGGCGACGTTTTCCCGGTATTCCGCTTCTCCTATGAATCCCACGCAGGGGGCCGAGCAGAGCCTGAGGTCGTATTCCAAACAGGGCCGGAAGCGTTTCCCCGGGATACTCTCCGTGCATCCCCGGATGCCGAAATACCGGTTGACCAGGTGGATGGTCTTGCGGGCCCGGGAGGCCGGGCTGAAGGGGCCGAAATAGCCGGCGCCGTCGTGCTCGACCTTGCGGGTGAGGTAAATTCCGGGATATCGTTCCGACGTGGTCAGCTTGAGATAGGGAAAGCTCTTGTCGTCCTTGAGACGCAGATTGAACTTCGGCTGGTATCTTTGGACGAAATTGTTCTCCAGGAAGGCCGCTTCCTTTTCCGAACCGGTGAGGATGAAATTAAAATCGACGGTCTCATCGATGATCTGGCTCACTTTGAGATCGGCCGTCGGAAGGAAATAGGAGCGGACGCGATCCCGGAGCGAGCGCGCTTTGCCGACATAGATGATCTCTCCCGCCCGGTTCTTGAAAAAATAAACCCCCGCTTTATCGGGGATCTCATTCAGCCTCTGTTTGAGTTCTCCCTTCATGGCTCACAAGCCCATTTCCAGTTCCCGTCTCTTGAGCCGGTTGAGTTCGTCCCGGAGTTTCGCGGCCTTTTCGAAATCCAGGCTCCGGGCGGCGTCCTTCATCCCTTTTTCCAGCTCGTCCATCCGCTTTTTTCTCTGATCGGGAGACAGGAAGGCGTCCTTTTCTTTGGGGAGACGGGTATAGTCAAAATAATCCCTCTCGTAAATGCTGGTCAGAACCTCGTCGATTCCCTTGCGGATCGATTGCGGAGTGATGCCGTGACGGCGGTTGTATTCCTGCTGGATCCGCCGGCGCCGGGCCGTCTCGGCCAGCGCCCGCGACATGGAATCGGTGAAGGCATCGGCATAAAGGATCGCCCGGCCGGAGACGTTCCGGGCGGCCCGGCCGAACGTCTGGATGAGAGACGTCGCCGATCGGAGGAAACCCTCCTTATCGGCATCCAGGATGGCGACGAGGGACACCTCGGGAAGATCGAGCCCCTCCCGCAGGAGGTTGATCCCGATCAGCGCGTCGAACCGCCCCTTTCTCAGGTCCCGAAGGATGTTGACCCGTTCGAGCGTTTCGATATCCGAGTGGAGGTAGCGCACGCGGAGGCCGAGCTCGTGGTAGTGGCGGGTCAGGTCCTCGGCCATTTTCTTCGTCAGCGTCGTCACCAGGGTGCGCTCGTTCTTCGCCGCGCGCCGGGTGATCTCGCCCATGAGGTCGTCGACCTGCCCATTGACCGGCCGGACTTCGACCTCGGGGTCGGTCAGACCGGTCGGCCGGATGATCTGCTCGATCACCTTCCCGCGGGATGCCTTGAGCTCGTAGCTTCCCGGCGTGGCGGAGACATAAAGGACCTGATGGGTCCGGGCTCCGAACTCTTTGAACTCGAGGGGCCGGTTGTCGAGGGCCGAAGGCAGCCGGAAACCATGGTCGATGAGGGTTTGTTTCCGGGAACGATCGCCGTGATACATCCCTCCGATCTGGGGGACGGTGACATGCGATTCGTCGATAATGGTCAGGAAATCCTCCGGGAAATAATCGAGCAGGGTGTAGGGCGGTTCGCCGGGGCGGCGCCGGCTGAGATAGAGGGAATAGTTCTCGATCCCGGGGCAATAGCCGAATTCCCGGAGCATCTCAAGATCAAAGAGGGTCCGCTCTTCGATCCGCTCGGCCTCGATGATTTTCCCCTGCTTCCGGAAGAAACCAATACGCTCCTCCAACTCCGCTTCGATGCCCGTGATCGCGGAGGCCAGGACGTCACGGGGAGTGGAAAAGAAGGTCCGGGGATGAATGAGGAGGGTGTCGAATGTCTCTATGGACCGGCCCAAAAGGGGATCGATCGAGGAAAGTCCGGAAACGCCCGTCTCCCCGAACTCGATGCGGTAGGCGAGGTCCTCATAGGCGGGGAAGATATCGACGACATTGCCCCGGACCCGGAAAGTCCCCCGCACGAACTCGTCCTCCCGCCTCTCGTATTGCCTGTCGACCAGGGCCTCCAGGAGCTTTTTCCTGGAGAGGTTTTGTCCTTTCTCTAAAGGGAAGCTCATGGAGTAGTAGGTTTCGGGAGCCCCGATCCCATAGATGCAGGAGACGGAGGCGACGATGATCACGTCTCTCCTCTGGAAGAGGGCGTTGGTGGCGCACAGCCGCAGCCGGTCGATCTCATCGTTGACGGTCGCTTCCTTGGAGATATAGGTGTTGGAGGCGGGAATATAGGCTTCCGGCTGATAGTAATCGTAATAACTGACGAAATATTCGACCGCGTTCGGCGGGAAGAAGCGGCGGAACTCCTGATAGAGCTGGGCGGCCAGGGTTTTATTGTGAGAGATGACCAGCACGGGTCGCTGGAGGCGGGCGATCACGTTGGCCATCGTGAACGTCTTTCCCGAGCCGGTAACGCCCATAAGCACCTGGTGGAGATTTCCCCCGCCCAGGCTCGCCGCTAATGAGTCGATCGCCTTGATCTGGTCCCCTTTGGGCTCGAATTCCGAGTGAAGCTCGAACTTTTTCATCGCTTCATCATTATAGCAATAATTCGAAGGGAGGGAGAATACGGGGAACAAGGATAAGGGAAACCGCTCTTGGCGGCTGATCAGGGATGGCTCAGGACCCTTACCGATCCCTTGAACTGGGCGCCGTCCTCGATCGAGATCACGGCCGCGGACAGATCGCCTTTCACCCGTCCCGTTCTTTCGATGAAGATTTTTCCCGAAGCGGAGATATTCCCGTTGACCTGGCCTCTCACGGTGATGCTTTTGACTTTGATCTCGGCCTCGATCAAACTGTCCTCCGCGACCATGAGGTCGTTGCCGGGGAGGTTGATTTTGCCGTGAAGCCGACCGCGGACGATCAAGTCTTCCTGGCCGCTTATGTCCCCCTGGAGGGAGAGCGTGGCCCCAAGGACCGAAACCCTGGTTTGATGTTCCAGGGCGGATTCTTTTCCGTTCAAGGATGTCATGCGCCTTCTCTCGAGCCGAAAATTCCTATCCGATTATAGAGAGGGTCCGTCCGGTTGTCAAACGAGGGAGGATTCTCTAGAATGAAGAGAGCAGGACCGACCGGATGAATGTTATGAGGAGGCTTCCCATGAGCAGGAAAACGATCGGGACCGGTTGCTTGTTATGGCTGGTCCTCTTTTGGCCCGCAATTTCCGTCTTGGCCCAGCCCATCGAGGATCTCAAGATCGTCCAGGCCGAAAACGCGTTCACTATCGACGGCGAGCTGTCGGACTGGGCGGGAATCGCCGAAGTCCCCGTTCGGCTCACACCGGACGGAGAAATCCTCTCTCCATCCTCAAATCTGACCGTGACAGCCCGGTTCAGTTTCGATGCCGGAAATTTTTACGTCGCGGTCACCGTCCTGGATGACCGCATCGAGTTCCCGGACCGGGACAGGCGCGAAGGAGACGGATTTTACCTGACGTTTGTCGATCCGGAGACGGAACATTCCGGGGGCCGTCCCATGATCTTCGGCTTCTCCAGGTTCGGCGACCAGCCCCTGACGGTCATCCCAAGAGGGGAAAACGAAAATGCGGCGGCCGGAGAGGATATCCGGCTCCGGATCACGGGTGATGGGAACAAGCAGGATCTGACCTACGAGCTGGCGATCCCATGGAAAAACTTCCCCGGGTTCCGTCCTTTTCTGGAAACGAAAGCGGCCGTCAACCTCTCCTATGACGATCTCGACGCCGGGCAGAAACAGGTCGTCCAACTGATTCCCGATCCTGATTATGAACCGGACAAGCCCGCTCCCAAGAAAGCCGTTCCGATCGAGTTCGTCGTCGGCCCGGCGAAGTCCCCGGAATTCCAGGCCTTACTGAACGCCAATCACTTCTATGCGGAGGATGAGCGGAAACTCAACCTGGCCGTCCATTCGCCTTCCCCCGAGCAGGGGTGGCAGATCAAACTGATCGCGACGACACCCTTGGGCAATTTCCCCGCGGAGAAAAGCCTTTCTTTTGAAAAAGGCTTGAGCGTCCATGTTATCCCGGTCGAGATAGAGCTGCTGACGATGGCGGTTGTCGACCTCAGCCTCGGCCTCATCGACGATCAGGGGAAACTCCGCTACACGGATAACCAGCGCTTCTTCATTATGGACAGAAAGCAGTTCGAAGAATACGAGGCCGAGCTTTCTGAGCTCAGAAAAGGGGATCCGGCCGCCCGGGATACGGTCTTTCGGGAAAGCCTGCCGACCCTGGAGATCCGGCTCCAGTGGATCCGGGAATTTATGGAGAAATCCCCCCCCTTCGCCGATCTCCAAAAGGTTCAGGAATGGAATTCTGATATCAAAGACCTGTTCAGGCAGGTCAAGGAGGGCAAGCCGGCCCTTTTCCTGCCGGGGAGAATCGTCCGTCTTGGATACAAAAGCGAGGCCGACGGAAGCCTGAGGTCATATTCGGTTTTTGTCCCGGATTGGGCGGACCCGAAAACGCGCTTGCCTCTTGTGGTCAGTCTGTCGGCCGGGAGGGGAGAACCCCGTGGGGGACTTCTCGCTTTGATGTCGAACTATTTCGGGCCCAGGGCCCGCAAGAGGGCAGGGGATCTCTTCATGCTCGCACCCGAGGTTGAGGACCCTTCGGGCTGGTATATCGGCGGAGACGGCCATCGCGTCCTGGAAACGATCGAGCACCTCAAGAAAATCCATGGCGTCGATATTGAAAACATCATCCTGGACGGTTTTTCGAGGGGCGGATATGGCGCCCTGCGCCTGGCGCTCCAGAATCCGGGAGTCTTCAAGGGCGTGATCGTCCGCTCGGGCCGGCTCATTCCTCCCGAGAATTCCGGAGCGGAGAATATCAATGACATGCTCGACCGGGCGAAGGGGCTGAATATCCTGGTCATCCATGGTGAGCAGGATAAGGCTATGCCTGTTCAGGATATCCGCGGAATCGTCTCCCGCCTCCAGGAGTCGAAAGCCAATGTCCGCTATATCGAAGTCAAGGGCGCCGGCACCGACGACTATGACAAGTGGTCGGATGTTTTCGGCTGGCTCCGGGACGTTCTCGGCGAGGCGCTCGTCGAACTCAAGCCGCCCAAGAAAGACAAGAACAAGGACAAAGAGTCCGCCCTGATAAAAGGGGATGATGTTGGATGAATCCGGTTTTTGGACGTCCGCACGGAAAAGGCAGAAACCCGAGATACCAGGGATTCCGGGATCAGATTCTGTTTGACGTGGGTACTTCAGTATTGGTATTTTAGTATCATTCTGGTCGGAGGGGCCTGACTACGGTGAAATGCCTCAAATGCTCTTTTGTCAACCCTGAGACGCAGCACTTCTGCGGCCACTGCGGAACCCGTCTCATCTCCGACGAGGAATCGGAGGCCACCCGGACGTCAACAATCGATCTCCCTCCCAAGCCTTGGGATATCGGTTCGATGTTTGCCGAGAGGTACCAGATCATCGAGGAGCTCGGCAAGGGCGGAATGGGTCGGGTCTTCAGGGCTCTGGACAAGAAGCTTGATGAGGAAATCGCCGTCAAGTTCATTCGGCCCGACCTCGCCCAGGACGCCCAGTCGGTGGAGCGTTTCCGGATCGAACTCAAGGCCGCCCGTCAGGTGATCCACAAGAACGTGGCCCGGATGTTCGACCTCAACGAACAGGAAGGCATCCCTTACATCACCATGGAATATGTGAGGGGCGAGAACCTGAAGAGTCTGATCAGAAAGGTGGGGCATCTGGACGCCCGGCAGGCCATTCGGATCGCCAGACAGGTCGCCGAGGGACTCTCCGAGGCCCATCGGATCGGCGTCATCCATCGCGACCTGAAACCCCATAACATCATGATCGACGAGGAGGGAGCCGCCCGGATCACCGATTTCGGCCTCGCCGGCCTGAGGAAATCCGACGATGCCACCCTGAGCAGTCTGGGGATGGGCACTCCCTCCTACGTTTCGCCGGAACAGGTCGAAGGAGGGCCGACGGACGGCCGTTCGGACATTTATTCTCTGGGGATCGTTTTTTATGAGATGCTTACCGGAGAAACACCTTTCCAAGGGGACACTCCCTACAGCATCGCCCTCAAGCGCCTGACCAAGGCGCCGCCCGACCCCCGGGACATCAACCCGGAGATCCCGGAAGCCCTGGTACAGGTCATGATGAATTGCCTGCAAAAGGACCCCGGCCGGCGATATCAGAGCGCCAACGAATTGGCCGTGGACTTGAAAGCGTTGGGAGAAGATTTCTCCATGGGTATCCTTCCGGGGGCGAGGCCGGGAACGATTGGGATCCGAGCTCGGAGATGGATCCTGGCCCGGCGAGTGCCGCTGGCCTTTCTGGCCGCTATAGTCCTTGGCATAGCTTCCTATTTCATCTTTAATCCGCCCGCCCGGCCGTCGCCTTGGAAGGCTTCCATCGCCGTGCTGCCTATCGAAGACCTTAACCCCCGTGGGGAAATGATGAACGTTTGGTACGGCCTTCAGTCCGAAATCAGCGCCAAGCTCCATAACATTCCGGAGCTAAAAGTGGTCAGTATCCCTTCCCAATCCAGTGACGAATACCAGGGA
Source organism: Candidatus Aminicenantota bacterium (assembly GCA_016934895.1). Lineage (GTDB taxonomy): Bacteria > Acidobacteriota > Aminicenantia > Aminicenantales > UBA8522 > UBA8522. The sequence goes on along the minus strand of JAFGRZ010000182.1, from coordinate 7,428 downwards.
AAAAACTATCGGGAAATTGGGAAAGATCTGGCCGTGGAGTTTCTGCTTAAGCTCACCCTTCTGACCGAGGGGACAAAGCTCCGCGTCCGGCTTCGGTTGATCGAGGTCGAAACAGCGTCCGATTTCAAATCCTATGAATATCTCACTGAACTCGAAAGCATTTATGAATTCCAGGATGAAATCTCGAGGCAAACGGCCAGAGCCCTGCGAGTGAACCTTATTGAGGACCGGTTGAGAGTCTTTAAGAAAAGGGAACCGGGGAACCTGTTGGCATATAACCATTATTTGGAGGGAAAGCGGATCACCGAGGAAATTTACCTTCGCAGCTATCACCCCGAAGATTATGAGTTGGCGGTTAGCCACTATGAAAAGGCCATCGGAATCGATCCCCATTATGCGATGGCTTACTGGGGCCTGGGCAATGCCCACGAGGCGCGATATTACAGCACGAGAAAGGAAGATAAGAATAATCCGGCCGATTGGCAAAGAATGATTGAAAATTATAACCGGGCCTATGAGATTGAGCCGGAAATTGCGGAAACGAACCTCGGCGTCGGCTGGGTGCACTTCAATGTAGAGGACAATGTCAGGGCATCCCAGCATTTCAAACGGGCCTTCGAGCTCGATCCCAACAGTTTTATCGTCAATCAGGATGTGGGTGCATTCTTGAGGAGCGTCGGCCTTTATCATGAAGCCGTTAAGTACCTTTCCCGGGCGGCCGAGCTCAATCCCCATTATGTCTCGACTCGCCTCATGCTCTCGTCGAGCCTAATGTTCTTGGGACAATTCGATACGGCGATCGGCGCTGCGGAAGAAGCCATCAAGGAAGATCCGACAAGCTTCGAAGGCCGCTTTTATTGCGCCATCGGGCTCATCATGCTGAACAGGCTGAATGAAGCCCAGGAGGAGATAGACAAGGCTCGGAGAATAGACCCACAAAGAGATTTGAAAATACCGCAGGCCTTGTTGTGGGCGGCCCAAGGCGAAAAGGAGAAAGCGCTGGAGTTGTTGAGCGAGAGGAAAAGCACGAGTGTGAGGGTCTTCGCCTATCTGCTTCTCGGAATGAAAGAGGAAGCGATCCACATTATCGAAGAAGGCATAGAGCATGGATTTGAAGAGAGTGGATACTATCATTATGCCTATCCCATGCTGGCAGAAAACCCGGTTTTCAAATCGCTCAGGAGAGAGCCCCATTTTCAAGAAATCTTGAAGCGGGAAAAGGCCAAGCATGAGGAAAAAATGAGAAATTACGCCAAATTTTAGGCGAAGGTGAGAAGCCGAACCGACAAAATCCCAAAAGCGAAAGAGAAAAAAGGGGGTGATCGATCAAAAGAGATAAAAATTTACATTATTGCTCTTTGTGAAAAATCCAAAATGGAGGGGAAGGTGAAAAAAATCAAATCTCTTTGTTTCTTAGGGATCGCAATGATGGCTCTTTCTGGTTTTGCGGGATCTCTCAAGTCAACCAATCAAGGCGAAAAGTCGGCCATCAAGCTGAAGTACGCACAGGTCGATATCCCGAGCCAAATCGTGGAAAAGATCAACGAAGAAATTGGCCGCACCAATCCATTACTGATCACCATGATCAAACTGCTGCCTGGTATGAACAAGGAAGAACTGGAGCTCTTTAAGCCGATGGTCAAGAACGCTTTCAGCCGCACATACTTGAAAAACCCCAGGTTCACTCCGGAAGGACATGAAAGCATTGACGGCTGGGATAATATTATTCCGGCACTGAAAAAGATGGCCGAGAAAAGGACAGGCAAAGATATTCCGATTGCTTTCGTTGAGATAACGGGGAAGTTTTTAGCCTATGATCTGGAAGGCAGGCCTTCGCTTGAAAAAGATGTGGATCTCCGCATCACCATTAAAACGCACCTGAATCTGGGTTCTGATGATACCCTTGAGAATGACCTGCTGCACAGGAGACTTTGCGAACTGCTGTAACTGTAGAACAATAAGAAGGGAAGCGTGAGCCCGGTTTTGTAGGGTGCATTTCCGCACCTAAAAGCTGTTGGTATTCGAATACAGCCATTTCAGCATCTCTACCTGTTGAGGCTATTTTGCAGATCCAAAGGGTGCGATTGTGAGATTGTTGGAACGTCGGGCGGGATTTTGGTGTATCGTCGATTGGAGGGCGATGCACTATCTCCGTGGCGTCGGCGTTGTCATCAGGCTCAAGGAGGTTCGACCATGAAAACGCGATTTGCGGAGCTTTCGGCTCCGGAACGAGCGCTTCTGTAACGCCGAAGTCCGAACTCCGGCTGGGAGAATTCACCGAGCGTGAGGGGCACTTCGGCCCGTTCTTCTTCGCGATCGTCGACGATGAGACGGGCCTCATCCTCTTCATGGGGGCGCTAGAGAACCCTTCGGCTTCCTAAAAGGTTTGCGCTATCGGAAAAGCGGCCCCGGGGAGTCTTCTCGAGGTTTCCCCGGATCAGCGGTCCGGAGCCGGGTCTTCCAGCCGGATCTTCCAGCTCTTCAGTGTGGTCCCCTGAACGCGCTCCAGGTTGGCCAGCGAGAGGTTGTAATCGATGATGGAGAGGAGCTCGGCCGTCCTGGCGTCCGCCAGATCCCGCTGGTACTGGAGGACGATATAGTTGGTGGAAAGACCCACCAGGAGTTTCTTCTCTTCGGCTTCCAGCTTGCCTGCCGCCAGCTCCCGGGCAAGCTGATAGGCCTGGACGCGTTCATAGTTCGTCTGGACCGCCCGGACGGCGTTGCGGACCTCCAGGGCGATCTGCTGCTCCTGGTGTTGGAGTTTCAAGGCCGCTTGTTCGCGGCCGGCCTTGGCCAGGACGTAATCGGACCGGGTAAGAAGCGACGAAAGCGGCAGGGTGAGCGTCAGGCCCACCGACCAGTTCTTATACCGGAACTTTAAGGCGTCCCGGATGGAATTTGAAGAACTGCCTGGTATTGAACCCACCACAACGCCGGTCAGCGGATCGTTGTCGAGATAGAGGATTTGGGTGCCGGAGATCCCCGGGCTCCAGTAGGACGCCTGGAGGTCCAAACTGGGAAGGAGCTGATTGCGGTAATAGCCGACGTCGATCTCCTTCGTGTCGAGATCGACCTGGTCGGCCAGAAGATCCGGGCGATTCTCGCGGGCCAGGGCCATGGATTCCTCCAGGGAGACATCCTTTTTCCCAGAGGCCGGCGTATCGACGGGTATGACCGTGGCGGCGGCGTTTACCTGTTCGGATTCGAGGTTCATCAGGGTTCTGAGAGAATCCTGGCTGTTGCTGACCATGACCCTGGCCTGGAGGATGTCGGCCTCGCGGGTGGCGACCTCGGCCTGGGCGCTCAGGATCTCGATCGGCGCGATCATCCCGACCTCCTCCTCTTTTTGGTTCTTGGACAGAAGATCACGGGCCAGGTCGAGCGACTGCTGTTTCGCTTTGAGATATTCGATGGAGTGAACCAGGCTCCAATATGCTTCCTCCACCTGGTAAATCGTTTGGATGAGAACGGTCCGAAGCTGGTGTTCGGAGATGTCCCGGTTGTTCCGGGCGACCAGGATCTCGCGGCGGTTGACGTTGAGCCCGAAGTCCTTGAGGAGAGGCTGCCGGAATCCCAGCAGAAGGGTGCTGCCGTAACGGGGATTGATGGTCTGAAAATTCCTGTTGGTGTCGGTTTTATAGGAAAAAAACGAAGCCGACAGCTCCGTTCCCATGGGGAGGAGGAGCTCGATCCGTGTGGAGGCGTCGTTATAGTTCGTTGTGATCTGCTCGGCGGCGTCGATATAGGAATACGATGCCGAGTTCGTGTTCTCCCGGCTGTAGCCCAGGCCGAGAACGGGGTAGAATTTTTCCGCGGCCTTGGTGACCGACGTCCGGGCCATCGCCGGGCCCAGAACCTCGGCGGCCACGTTCAGGTTGTTCTTCAGGGCCTTGAGGATGCATTCCTCAAGCGTCATGGACAGTTCCTGCGGCGCGGCCGCGCCGACAGCCGCGATCCCGACGATCGCCGCGATCAGACTGATGAACCTGCGTTTTCTTGTGGTGGACATGATGAACCTCCGCGCTGGACGGCGGGATTCCCCTGCGGACCGTCAGTCCACGATCCAGCCGTCCAACAGATTGATGATCCTCTTCCCGTAGGCGGCGTTTTTCTCGGAGTGGGTCACCTGGATAATGGTCGTCCCCTCCGCGTTGAGCTTTTTGAACAGTTCCATGATCTCTGTGCCCTCGGCGGTGTTGAGGTTGCCGGTGGGCTCGTCGGCCAGGATGAGGCTCGGGTTGGTGATCACGGCCCGGGCCACGGCCACCTTCTGCTGCTGGCCACCGGAGAGCTGGTTGGGGAAGAGGTCCTTCTTGGCGACGATATGGAATCGGTCGAGCATATCGCAGACGCGTCCCTTCCGTTCCGAGGCCTTGACCTTTTTGTAAAGAAGAGGCGTTTCCAGGTTCTCGTAGACCGTCAGGTCATCGATCAGATGGTAGCTCTGAAAGACGAAGCCGATGTGGTTCTTGTGGAGGTCGGAAAGCTGCCTCTCGGTCATCCTGTGGACGGGACGGTCCAGGAAGTGATATTCGCCCGAGGAAGGGGTGTCCAGCATGCCGAGGATATAGAGAAGCGTGGACTTGCCCGCGCCCGAAGGGCCCATGACCGTCAGGAATTCCCCCTGATGGACCTCCAGGTCGATATTCCTCAGAACGAAGGTCTTCACGAACCCTGTGGAATAGAATTTGGTGATCCCCTTCAACCGGATCATAACGGCTCTCCCTGTCTTTTCCGGAACATGATCGGGATGGTCGCGTCGGTGGGAATGCCGATTTGAACGAGCTGCCAGTCCTTGTCGCGGTCCCGGATGACCCGGCGGATGACCTCCACTTTGTTCGTCGTCTCCTCGGCGTAGTCCTGCCAGGCGACGATTTCCACGCGGTAGTGCAGGGCCCTTTTCTTGCCGTTGATTTTGACATCAATGTCGATGTTCTGTTCCGACTCGAAAGTCGGAATCAGGAGCGAAATTTCTCTCATGGCGGTCCCCCGCTCCATCTCAGATCTTGAACTGCTGCTGGAGGTTCTCGGAAACGATGTTGCCGTCGAAAAGATGAATGATGCGCTGGCTGTATTCGGCGTAGGAGGGGGAGTGGGTGACCATGACGATGGTCGTTCCCTCGTCATGGAGCTTGCCCAGCATCTGCATGACCTCGTCTCCATGCACCGAGTCCAGGTTTCCCGTGGGCTCGTCGGCCAGGATGAGCTTGGGATGGGCGATCACGGCCCTCGCCACGGCCACGCGCTGCTGCTGGCCTCCCGAAAGCTGCTGGGGGAAGTGGTTTTTCCGTGGGACGAGCTGCATGTGCTCCAGGACCTCGTTGACCCTCTTTTTCCGCGCCGAGGCGGAGTAACCGAGGTAGAGGAGGGGGAGCTCGACATTCTCGGCAACAGTCAGCTCGTCGATCAGGTTGAAGCTCTGGAAGACGAACCCGATGTTGTTTTTTCTCAGTCCGGCCCGCTTGCGCTCGGAGTACCCGGAGACGTCCTCGCCCAGAAAGACGTACTCGCCGGAGGTCGGTTTGTCGATCATCCCGAGCACGTTGAGAAGGGTCGATTTGCCGCACCCCGAAGGGCCCATGATGGCCACGTACTCGCCCTCATAGACCTCCAGATTGATGTTGTTCAAGGCGGTCGTCTCGATCTCCTCGGTCGTGTAGACTTTGTTGAGATTCTTGGTCTTGATCATCGTTTTTCTCTCCTCGCCTGTGTCTCCTATTTCAAGATCAACCGTTCGATATCGCCGAAGCTCTCGTAGGAGGAGGTGATCACCCGGTCGCCTGCATCAAGCCCTTCCAGGACTTCATAGACCTGGGTGTTCTGCCGTCCGACCCGGATTCTTCGCTTTTCGGCAAAATCGCCGGATTTATCCAGGACATACGCCCAATTGCCTCCCGTGCTCTGGAAAAAGCCTCCCTTAGCCAAGAGAAGGCCTTCCGAAACGTCGCTCAGAAAGAGCCGGATATGATAAGTCTGTCCGCGGGTGATCCCATCCGGCTCGGATCCGTCGAACGCCATATCCACATCGAAACGCCCCTCCCTCACCTCGGGGTAAATCCAGTTGATCTTCAAGCGGTAAGTGTTGCCGGCGTGGTCGAACTCGCCGGGTTTTCCGACCTGTATCCGGGGAAGATAAAGCTCGTCGACCGGAGCCCTCACCTTGAATCCCTCCAGGACGTCGACCTGGCCCAGCCGCTCTCCCGGCGCCTTGGACTGGCCGATCTCGACGCTCAAGGCGCTGAGAAGGCCGGAGACAGGCGCCCGGACGGTCAGGTTTTCCTGCTTTTCCTTGACGATGGCCAGGTTGTCCTGCATGCGCTTCAGGGACTGTTCCAGGGCATCGGCCTGGGCCTGCCTGAACCTGAGCTCGTTGGCCATGCTTTGTTCGGTCAGCTCCTTCTTCCTGACCAGATGCTCGTAGAGGTCCTTCGAGAGCTCATATTCGTGTTGAGAGATCAGTTTCTCCTTGATGAGCCGGGCGTAGCGGTCGTAGATTCGCTTCTGACGCTGGAGTTCGCTGTCGATATCCTCGAGTGTCTGACTAAGTTGGAGGCGATATTGCTCCATCGACAGCCGGGTGTTGCGGAGGTTGTTGCTCTGCTGGAAGAGCTCGGCCTCCCGCCACATGATGTCGAGGAGGAGGTTCGTGTTGGCCAACCGGACGATCGGTTCGCCCTTCTTAACCTCCGCTCCGGCGAGAACGAAAATCTCTTCCACCTGCCCTCCTTCCATGGCGGTCAGGTAGTGCTGATAGATGGGAAGGACGTTCCCCTGGACGGGAATGAATTCCTGGAAGGGGCCGCGTTCGACGGTCGAGATGGTCAGCCTTTCCGTCTGCACGTTCAGGGCGGAGCGGCTCCATTTGAAGATGAAAAGATAGAGCATGAAAAGGATAAAGGCACCGCCCGCCGCCCAGATGGCGATCTTCGCGGGGGGCCACTTCTTCTTCTTGATCTTGCGGTCCATGCCGCTGAGCCGTGTTTCCGATTTTTCAATTTCCACTGCCATTGCTATCCTCGCCTCTTTTCAAGCAATAATCGTGCCATCCCGGAAGAGCTGGGATAACAGGCAAAAGATCCGGAGCCGGACGGCCTCCCTGTCCGCCTGCAAAACAACAAGTGTCCGTTATCGAACACCTTTCTCTCGGGGCTTTCATCCAGCGTCTCCGGGTTTTTCCCTGGAAATAACCGGGCCGCCGGCCTTAGGCACGTTAATTGCAAAGATCATGTCGCAAGCCTCATTAAGCTGAGACGTCTTGAATATGAAAATGGTTGCGGATCCCATTCTTATGAAGGGATGGATGGGGAAGTTGTGTTCCCGGAATATCTTCGAATCCGTAAAAGCTGGAGGGGGGTCAGGGCGCCGCTCTCGGGCCCCCGTAGCGGAGGGGGGACCCATCGTCTCGATGGGGGGAACCGACGGGACTGG
>JAFGRZ010000181.1 GCA_016934895.1 Candidatus Aminicenantota bacterium | reverse complement strand
CACTTTCCGTTATAGAGCCCATGGGTGGTTGACTCGGGACCGGAAAGAGGGTTAATTAAAGGCGTGAACCTGACGATCTTCGGCTACCCGAAAACCGGAAAGACGACCCTGTTCAACCTGATCTCCGGCGCCCGGATCGAGGTCCATGCCTACGAGGACGGGAAACGCGAGCCCAACCAGAGGACCTGCGCGATCCCGGATTTCCGGCTCGACCGGATCGCCGCCCTCCATCCCGACAAGAAAAAAGTGGCCGCCTCCTTCGAGCTCATCGACCTGGCCGGCGTCTCCTTCGGCGAGGTCAAGAACAGCCTCTACCTCAGCGCCCTTCGCAAGGCCGACGCCCTCCTCCACGTCGTTCGCGGCTTCCGGGATCCGCAGATCGCTCATCCCAAAGGAAGGATCATGCCCGAAGAGGATATTCGATATATGGAAGAAGAGCTCATGCTCACCGATCTTATCGCGGCAACGGCCCGCCTGGAGAAGCTGGAAAAGGACCTCAGGAAGATCAAAGATCCGGAGGCGGAGAAGGAAAAGGCCGCCCTGGCCGCCGTCCGGGAGGGCCTGGAGCAGGGAAAGCCCGTGCGGGCCCTCAACCTCCCTCCCGTCGAGGAAAAATGGGTCCGGAGCTTCGCCTTCCTCAGCCAAAAGCCCCTCCTCCACATGGTCAACTGCGACGAGCGGGACATTCCGTTTCTCGACACTCCCGACAAACTTCTCGCCGGTCCACGAACGGCCTCGCCGGTCCTGGCCTTCTGCGGCCGGATCGAGGCGGAAATCGCCGAGCTCGAGGGCGAGGAAAAGGAAGCTTTCCTCGCCGAGTACGGACTGGGGGAACCGAGCACCTCCCGTTTCTTCAAAGAGCTGCCGCGCGTCCTCGGAATGATCTCTTTTTTCACCATCGGCAAGGACGAAACGCGGGCCTGGATGATCCCCCGGGGAGCGGCCGCTTCGCAAGCCGCCGGCGTCATCCACTCCGACATCGAGCGCGGATTCATCCGCGCCGAGGTCGTCGCCTGGGACACGCTTCTCGAGATCGGGTCCCTCCAGGCCGCCAAAGACAAGGGAGCCGTCCGCCTCGAGGGCAAGGACTACCCGGTCCAGGATGGAGACGTGATCTATTTCCGGTTCACCTCATGAGCAAGGCCTTCGTCATCACCCACCGGGACTCCGGGACATCCGCCCGCGCGGGAAGGATCCGGACTCCCCACGGAACCATCCAGACTCCGGCGTTCGCTCCGGTGGCCAGCCAGGGAACGGTCAAGGCGCTCGTTCACGACCAAGTGAAAAAACTCGGCGCCCAGCTCATCCTGGTCAACGCCTATCACCTCTATCTCCGGCCGGGTCTGGAAACCATCGAGAAGGCCGGCGGGGTGCACGCCTTCATCTCCTGGAAAAAGCCGATCCTCTCCGACAGCGGGGGCTTTCAGATCTACAGCCTGTCACCTCTCGTCAAGGTCACTGAAGAGGGCGTCTGGTTCGCCTCCCACCTCGACGGCACCAGGATCTTTCTGAGGCCGGAGGATGTGGTCGATATCCAGCGGGTCCTGGGGACGGACATCATGATGGTCCTCGATCATGTCCTTCCCTATCCCTCGGCCAAAGCCCGGATGAAAGAAGCGGTCAAGATGACGACCGTCTGGGCCCGCCGCTCCAAGGACCGCTTCCTGCTGAAATCGAACCGGCAACAGCTCTGGGGAATCAGCCAGGGCAGCGTGTTCTGGGACTTGAGGAAGAGAAGCATCGAAGATCTTCTGGCCATCGGCTTCGACGGGTACGCCCTGGGCGGGCTGGGGATCGGAGAGCCCAAGGCCGAGCTCATGGCGACGCTGGAAAAAGCGGATTCGCTGCTCCCCCGCGACAAGCCCCGTTACCTCATGGGCATGGGATACATCGAGGACGTCCTCGAAGCCGTCGAAAAAGGCATCGACCTCTTTGACTGTGTCCTGCCGACCCGGAACGCCCGCAACGGAACCTTGTTCACGAGGCGGGGCAAGATCGTCATTAAGAATAGCAAATACGCCCGCGATCCGCGCCCGCTCGACGACACCTGCCGCTGCCCCACCTGCCGGAATTTCTCCCGGGCCTACCTGCGCCATCTTTATGAGCGGGAGGAAATGGCCTCGGCCGTCCTCAACACCATCCACAATCTTCACTTTTATCTTGACATCTTCCGGGAAATTAGGCAATCTATAGCACTAAATTCCTATCAGGAATTAAAGCGCCGCCTAATTCAACACATAAAGGAAAACGAACCATGATAATGGCAGGGTTTTTGACGGCACTCCAAGCCGGGCAGCCGGCGCGGCCGCAGGGCGGAGTCGGAATGATCGGCGCCCTTTTGCCCTTTCTGCTCGTCTTCGTGATCTTCTATGTCCTGATCATCATGCCCCAGCGGAAGAGGCAGAAAAAGCACATGGCCATGGTGGAACAGTTGAAGCCGGGAGACCGGATCATCACGTCCGGGGGCATCCACGGCACCGTCATGGGGGTGCAGCCGGACCGGATCGAGCTCAAGATCGCCGCCAACGTCAAGATCGACATCACCAAATCGTCCGTCGCCGTGATCCTGGGAGCCCAGGGTTCGACCAAGCCGGAGTGAACCCGGAGCGAATACCGTCACCATGAAAAAAGGACCCCGCTGGAAGATCATCCTCACGCTCGGGATCATCGCTCTCGCCGTCTTCCTGGCCTATCCCCCCGCCCAAAAGATCAATCTGGGACTGGACCTCCGGGGCGGCATTCACCTCGTCCTCCAGGTCATCACGGATGACGCCATCAATATGGATATGGACGAGGAAATCAACCGCCTCCAGGACCAGCTCAAGAAAAAGAATCTCGATTTTTCGAGCATCGTCAAGGGCCGGATCGGACAGGTCAACCTGCAGGGGATCAATCCCGACCAGGAGGGGGCGGTCCGGGACCTTCTGGATGAGAATTTCCAGAATTGGGATTATGTCCTGATTGGAGGAACCGCCTCCCTCACCATGAAGGGCCAGGTCCAGATGTACCTCAGGGACCAAGCGGTCAACCAGGCCTTGGAGACCATCCGGAACCGCGTGGACGAGTTCGGCGTTGCCGAGCCGACCATCCAGCGGCAGGGCTTGGCGGGTGAGCGGATCATCATCGAGCTGCCCGGTGTCGATGATCCCGAGCGGGTCAAGGACCTGATCAAGATGACGGCCGTCCTGGAGTGGAAGCTGGTCAAGGCGGGCCCGGCCCCCGATGAGGCGTCCCTGCTCGCTCCTTTCGGCGGGACCGTCCCCGACGACGCCGAGGTTGTCAAGGGCGACGCAAAGCGCACATCGGGCGGCACCTACCTGGTCGAACGGGTCGCCACGGTCACAGGGAAAGACCTTCGCGTGGTGCGCCGATCCCAGGACGAATGGAACAGCCCCGCGGTGGCGTTCTCCCTCAACCCCGAAGGGGGACGCCGTTTCGAGAAAGTCACCGGGGAAAACATCGGCAAACAGATCGCCATCATCCTCGACGACAAGGTCATCTCCAGCCCCGTCGTCGAAGACGTGATCCCCGCCACCTCCGGCGGCATCATCCGCGGCCGTTTCACCGACGAGGAAGCCGAGGACCTGGTCGTCGTCCTCCGGGCGGGCGCGCTTCCCGCCGGGATCCGGTATTTGGAGGAGCGGACGATCGGGCCCTCGCTGGGAGCCGATTCCATCCGCAAGGGCCTGAGCGCCGGCATCGCCGCCATCCTGCTCGTCATGGCCTTCATGGTCATCTACTACCGTAAGGCGGGGGTGAACGCGGTCGTCGCCCTCATCCTCAACATGATCCTGTTATTCGGCGCGCTGTCATACTTCCGGGCGGCCTTGACGCTTCCGGGCATCGCCGGCATCATCCTGACCATCGGCATGGCGGTCGATGCCAACGTGCTGATCTTCGAGCGCATCCGGGAAGAGCTTCTGGCGGGAAAGAGCACCCTCAACTCGATCGCCACGGGTTTCAGCCGCGCTTTCACCGCCATCTTCGATACCAACCTGACCACGATCATCTCGGCCATCTTCCTCTTCCAGTTCGGGACCGGGCCGGTGAAAGGTTATGCCATCACGCTGATCATCGGCATCGTCGCCAGCATGTTCACCGCGGTCTTCGTTTCTCGGCTGATCTTCGAGTTGACCATTACCGGCAAAAAAAGAAAAGATAAAATGAGCATCTAAGATGTTGCAGATATTCAAGAAAACGAACATCCAATTCATGAAGTACAAGTTTGTGGCCTTTGCCTTCTCGGGGATCATCATCCTGGCCGGCCTGGCCAATATCATTTTCGGCAAGGGCATCCGGGCGGGAGTGGACTTCTCGGGCGGCACGCTCATCCGCGTCCTGTTCAAATCGTCCAGGCCGGTCGGAGATGTGCGTCAGGCCTTGAGCGGGCAGGGCTTGGGAGGCAGCATCATCCAGGAAGTCGAGAAGGGGCAGAGAGAATACATCATCCGGACAGCCGGCCTTAGAGCAGAAGAACTCCAGACCGACCAGGAACTGGAAGCCCATGCGATCTTAGCCAACCAGATCATCGAAACCCTCAAAAGCGCCGAGGACAAGGCGGCGGCGGACCGGGGCTTGATCGATCTCAATAACGCCAGCGGCACGGAGATCACCGCAATCCTCCGATTATCTTTCCCGGACCAGGCGGCCGATTGGGCCGCCGAGATCGCCGCTTTCCGGGTGGAAAAAGGGATCATTAATGACTTCGGGGATCTCCGGGAGACGCAAGTCCCCGACGAAGCCATCCGGACGCTCCAGGATAAAACCTTCCTCGGCTCGCTGACCGTTTTGAGCCGGGAGACGGTGGGGCCGCAGGTCGGCAAGGACTTGAGACGGAAGGCCACACTGGCCACGGTCTGGGCGCTCATCGGGATGCTCGCCTACATCGCCTTCCGGTTCAAGGTGGCTTACGGCGTATCCGCCATCCTGACCCTCACCCACGACGTCCTGGTGACGATGAGCGTCTTTTCTTTCACCAACAGGGAGGTCAATCTTCCCGTCATCGCCGCCGTCCTGACGATCGTCGGTTATTCCATCAACGACACCATTGTCGTTTTCGACCGCGTTCGGGACAACCTCAAGCTGATGCGGCGAAGCCCTTTCGAAGATATCCTCAACGCCAGCATCAACCAGACCCTGAGCCGGTCCGT
>JAFGRZ010000180.1 GCA_016934895.1 Candidatus Aminicenantota bacterium | reverse complement strand
CTTGTCCCGGGCCTCTTTCTCCAGGTCGTAGTAGTGGTTCAGCTCGTCCGGAAGGAAGTTCGGGTCGATCCGCGCGTAGCCCTTTTTCAGCAAAAGTTCGTTGAAACTCACGGAGACCCCTTCCCCGTAATATATCTGGATAAGAGGATAGCCTTTTTCGTCGTGGACAATGCCCGCGGCCGTGTTGTCCGTCGTCCAGGTGAACAATTTCACCATCCGGCCCTCGAGCTCCCTCTTGGTGAAATTGTAGATTTCGTTTCCCAGGGGCTCGTCCCGGCCGGGCGCTTTGATCCCGGTCAGGCGCGCGACGAACGTATCGCCGACCCGGACAAGATCCCCGCTGAGGACTTCCTTGATAATCCCGATGTTGCCCGCGGCGGAGACCGCGGCCGCGAGCACGAGGGCAATTACCCCGGCCATGGCAATAATTCCTCTCTTCATTTTGAGTTAGAGCGCCCGGAAAATCGCGACACCGATCAGGAACCCCAGGGTGATCCCAGCCAAAATCTGGACGGTCCGAAGCCGCTTCTTGATCTCGTCGATCCGGTCCACGATCAGTTGGAACTCTCTTCCATCCATCTTGTTCTCCTTTGACAAGGGTTTTTAGATATTTCCCCTGCTCAGAAAGCCGGCCAGTGCCAAGACGAGCGCCAGGTTGATGGTCAGGATCCAGAGGCCATAGAGACGCCCCGGCTTCCCGGTCTCTTTTCTGGTGGCCTCCTTGTAGGCCGAAATGTATTTGAATATATAGAGGCGGGCGAGCAGGATGTTCGTTTCGTGACCACGGCGGTCGAGGGCGGCCATGATGAGGATCAGGATGACGACATTCGCGACGACCGCGGCCGCCGCCAGCCCGAAGAAGATGTTACTGATCTCCATCTTGTCTCCACATGCCCAATATAGTGAGGAAATGGCTCGTTGTCTGTAGGCAGCCGTCCTATTTTCGGGAATAGGACGATTGCCTATGGATTAAAAAAGGGGTTGGCTAAGGATTTTTCCTAGAGCCGCTGCCGAGCCGGTTGATGAGCTCGAGCCGGCTGCCGACCCCGAGCTTCTGATAGATGTTGGAGATATGGTTCCGGGCCGTGCTCGGGGAGATGAAGAGCTTTTTGGCAATATCCTTGTTGCCGGCCCCGCTAATGACGAGCCGGAGGATCTCCTGCTCTCTTGAGGTCAACCCTGCCGCTCCGATGATGTCCTCCAGGTTTTCTCCAAGGGTTAAGGGGGCCGACTTGACTCTCTTCCAGGCTCCGACCGCCATGACAACTCCGGATAGAACGAACGCGGCAACGATCAGGGCAAACCACCAGGTCCTCCAGAAGGGAGGCAACACCTTGATCTCGATGGCGATCCCCTCTTCGTTCCAAACCCCGTCGGGATTGGCGGCCTTGACCCTGAGGGTGTATTCACCCGGTTCAATATCATACAGAGAGATCCGGTGACCTGGGATAAGAGTGATCCATGCGTCATCGCGCGGCTCCAAGCGGTAAGCGAAGGTATTCAACTCCGGAGCCGTGAACACCAGGGCGGCGAATTCAAGAGTGGCCAGACCCGACTTATAGGAAAGAGTTAAGTCCCTGAGGACGGAGGGAGAGCGAGGGAGCGGAACCTCTTTTTCGTTCCGATAGAAGCCCGTCCAGACGACGGAGGGAACGAAAGGGTTTTTTATGACGTCCTCAGGCAGGAAAGCATTGAAACCGTTGGTTCCGCCGAAGTACATCCGGCCGGCGGCGCTCCTGAACGACGCGCCGGGATTGAAAGCGCTTCCCTGGAGACCATCGTGGAGGCCGAACTTTGTGGTCTTTTCGGTCTCCGGGTCGAGCCGGCAAAGCCCCCTGTTCGTGCTCACCCACAGGGCGCCGCCGGAATCCTCGAGGATCCCGCAGACAACCTCTCCGCTCAGGCCTTCCTTCTGGGCAAAGGTATGCCATTCGGCTTTGGCCCGGTCGAAGCGGTTGAGGCCGCTGTCGGTCCCGATCCAGATTATCCCGTCCCGGCCCTCATGGAGACAATGGATGACATTGTCGTTGATGCTCGAACCCGGCGTGTCGCCGATCCGGCTGACAAAACGTTCGCACCGGCCCGTCGCTTTGTCCAACTTGTTTAGCCCTTCCCGGGTTCCCGCCCAGAGGAACCCGGCCCTGTCTTCATAGAGCGCCGTGACGATATTACCGCTCAGGCTTCCTGGATCATCGCGGCTGTTGAGAAAACGGGTCCAGCGGCCCGTTCTTGAGTCAAACTTGTTCAGGCCGCGTTGCGTACCAACCCAGACGGTGTCCGCGTCCTGCCGGTCGATCCACAAGACGTTGACCCTGTTGTGCGAGAGGCTGTTCGGATTTTGCCCGTCATTGTGATCGCGTCTAATCGTTTCCCCGTCCGCGTCGATCCGGACGAGGCCGCCTCCATCCGTCCCCAGCCAGATCCGCCCCTTCTGATCCTCCCGGATCGCCCGGACCGCGCCCGGAGTCGGGGCCGCCTTATCCTCAGGTCCGAAGTCGAAATGGGCGACCGCGCCATGCTCGCGGTCGATCCTGTCCACTCCCCTGTCCAGGCCGACCCAGAGCCTCCCGGACGAATCCTCGAGGAGAGCCCGGACGTCGTTGCGGCTGAGGCTCCGCGGGTTCGAAGCGCTGCGCTTATAATGTTCGAACTTGGCCTGCACCGTGAGGCACTTGTTCAGCCCTCCCCTCGCAGTGCCCACCCAGATGATCCCGGAGGCATCCCGGAAGAGCGAGGTAACGCTGTCGTCGCCGACCGATTCGGGATCCTGAGGATCGTGCCGGCAGACGGTGTATTCGCCCGTTTTCCGGTCCCAGATCCGCATCCCGTCAGATGTCGTCCCCAGCCAGAGGCGCCCGGCGGAGTCTTCGACGATAGACGTGATCGTCTGCGAAGCCAGGTCGTCGGGGAAATCGCTCCCCCCATAAAACCGGGCAAAACTCCTCGTTTCCGGATCATAACGATTGAGACCTCCGTTTTTCGTCCCCGCCCAGATCGTCCCCTCGCCGTCTTCAAAAACCGTCCAGACGGTGTCGCCGCCGAGGCTATTATTATCCCCGGGGATGAAGCGGAAGTTGACCATAGTGCCCGTGCCGGGATCGATCTTGAAAAGCCCCGACTCCAGAGTCCCCGCCCAGATCGCGCCTTTCCGGTCTGTCAATACATCCCAAACGGTGTCGGAGTCCGAGCCCAACGGGACCCGTGTGAAAGTTCCCGTGCGCACGTTCAAGCGGCTGAGCCCATTGAGCCGCGTCCCCACCCACAGGTCTCCCTTCCTGTCCTCCTCAATGGCCATGACGATATCACCGCTCAGGCTGTCGGCCCGTTGGGGATCGTGGCGGTACTGAACGGACGTTCCCTCGTATTTATCGTATCTGAAGAGACCCCGGCCGTGCGT
>JAFGRZ010000179.1 GCA_016934895.1 Candidatus Aminicenantota bacterium | reverse complement strand
TGGGCGGCGATCCAGACATCGTTGATCGGGATCGGGGTGCCGGACTTCCTGAGAGAGCTCATGACGAACCCGAAGATATCGGCCGTCTCGATCGTCGCCTCCACGACGCTGACCGTGGGTTTGAGGAGGAACCTCTCAAGGAGCTGCCCGTTGGTTTTTTCTTTGCTCCCCGCTTTGAACCCCGCGAACAGTTCGCCCAGGACGAACACGGACATGAAGACGCTGTCGGCCCGGGCCAGGGCGGCCATGACTTTTTCTTCCCCCCGCAGAAAGCGGACGTAGGCAAATTCGGGGGACGCCATACGTAATGCACTAAATGAGACTTGCGAAATCCGGGGGACACGATCCGAATTCCAGAGAATTCAGTCGCGTCCCCGAATTTCGCTCGCGTCCCAGAATTTCTGGAGCCAGCCACCAATTTTCAGGTGACAGCCACCAAATCCTGAATATCCTTTTCTTAAGCCCGAGAGAGGGTGTACAATAACCGGGATCAGGGAAGATGAACGGGCTCATTCATTATCTCTGCAGATTCTGTGCCGAACACAGGCTCGACAAAAAATACCTCATCGTTCCTTCCTATCAGATCGGCCGCCAGATCGGAGAAGACCTGGCCAAGGGAGGCGGGAACTGGGTTAATCTTCACTTCATCACGCTGCCGGCGCTGACTCAGGAGATCGTCGGCCCGGACCTGTCTCAACGCAGAACAAAGTTCATCTCGGGGACAGGCGTTTTTTTTCTGGTCGAGAAGATCTTCCGGAGGCTCAAGGCTGAAGGAAACCTCCATTATTTCGGCAGGATCGAAGCAACGACGGGGATCATCCGGGCGCTTCAACACTCGTTGCTCGCTCTGAGAATGGCCGGGCTGAAGAGCCGGGATCTCAAACCGACGGAGTTCATCGATGGAAGAAAGGGCGGCGAGATTATCCGGCTCCTTAAATCATACGAGGACGATCTTGATAAAGGGAACTTCATCGATCTGCCTGGTCTATATGAACTTGCCTTGAAGAAAATGGATGTCCGTCGAATATCACGAAAAACGGCAACGCGGGCAGCTCCGCAGCCAACGGGACTCACAGAGCCGAGACTGTATCTCACGCTCCGGGATCGGCCGCTTGAACAGCTTGAGCGCAAATTCATAGAAAAGCTCGCCGGCAAAAACCTGGTCTTGGTCCTCCAGGATCCCATTTACGGCCTGATCAGGCCGCGGCGGATGTGGGCTGCGGAGCCTGGAGACCAGCCCCCAGCCGTGACTTCAACGGCTCCATCCTCTCCTCCCGCCTCGAACATCGAACGCCTCCCATGGCTTTTTGCAACCGCCAAGGCGCCGCCCGCTCTCCGTGACAATACTATCGACATCTTCTCCGCCATCGGGCCTTCCAACGAATGCCGGGAGATCCTCCGCCGCATCGTGGCTGAGAAAGTCCCGCTCGACGCCGTCGAAGTCATTCATCCTCCCGACTCAGCTTATCCTTCGATCATGGTTGCCCTGGCCGCGAAATCCGGACTCGCGATGACTTTTGGCGACGGGATCCCTCTCGCCTTCACAGCGCCGGGCAAAGCCTTCAGCGGGCTCGTCGCCTGGCTGGAGCACGATTACCTTGTCACCGACCTCTGTGCCCTTATCGAGGCGGGCGCCCTCAAGCTTCCATCGGGAAACGGGCACGTGGCGCTCAGCCCCCTCATGGCCAGCCGATACCTCAAGAGCGCCATGATCGGCTGGGGAAGAGGGCGCTATGCGACCCGTCTGCGGACGCTCGTCCAGGACGCCGATGATTGCGTCCGCGCCGCAGAAATCGGGGGCGAATTCGAGAAAATCGGCCGGTACCGGGAGAATATCCGTGAGGTCGAAAGCCTCATGGCCATCATCAAGGACATCCTGGACCTCCTGCCCGAAGAGGATGAGCGGGGCCGGGTGGATTTCTCAGCGCTCTGCCGGGGAGGGGCCTCGTTCGTCGGCGAGTTCGCGGCGGTCCGCGGAGACCTCGACGCCGAGGCGCGTGGCCTCCTCCTGTCGAGGCTCAGTGAGGCGGCGGCCTTCGAAACGGAGCCTATGAAGCGGTCGGCCGCATTCGAGCGGCTCCGGAATCTCGCGGAGGGATTGAGGGTGGGGACTTCGGGGCCCGCGCCCGGCCATCTGCATCTTTCGGGCTGGAGGACGGGCGGATTCTCGGGCCGGCCGATGACCTTTGTCGCGGGGCTCGATCAGGGCGCTTTCCCCGGCGCCGGAATCCAGGACCCGATCCTCCTCGACGAGGAAAGGGAGCGGATATCGGGTGGGCTTCGGACGAGCGCGGATTCGCTTCGCGAAAACCTGTGGGCGATGGCCGGGATGCTGGCCGGTTTGAGGGGGCGGGTCATCATCAGCCATTCCTCCTACGATATCATCGAGGAGCGGCCGTCTTTTCCGTCGTCTCTCGTCCTGCAGGCGGCGCGGCTGCGGGAGGGGAAGCCGGACCTCGATTATTCGAAGCTCGCGGAGCTCATCCCGGAGTCCCGGGGATTTCTGCCGGAAGGGGAGGAGGGGGGGAAGACAGAGCCGGCGCCGGAGCGGGCAGCGCTCGAGGCAAGGGTCCTCGACGAGACCGACTGGTGGCTTGCGCGGCTTGCGCCCGGTGGCATTCTCCGGGACGGGATGGAGGCGGTCAAGACGAACTTCGACCTTTTGGGCCGTGGGATCTTCGGGCTGGAGAAGCGCGAGAGGGACGTGGTCGGCGAGTTTGAGGGGAAAATCAAGATCGACCCTAAAGAGGTCCATCCATTCCATAACAGGGACATCGTGCTTTCAGCGTCGCGGCTCGAGAAACTGGCCAAGTGTCCTTTCTCCTACCTGATGCGGTATGTGCTGGACGTGAGGCCGCCCGACGAACTCGAGCTTGACCAATCGCAATGGCTCAACCCGCTCGTCCGGGGGACCCTTCTCCATGAGATCTTCGCCGAGTTCATGAGGGAGTTGAAAAAGGAAAGAAAGAAGAGAAAGGGCGCGGAGAGGGCGAAGGCGATGGAACATGGAGAAAAGCGGCCGGCCGTGCGGGCGCTTGAGCATGGGCCGTTGATGAGACGGATCACGGACGAGGTGATCGACCGGTATAAGGAGGCGATCCCGCCGCCGTCGGAGGGCGTCTTCAAGCAGGAAAAAAGAGAGATCGAGGAGGCAACCGCCATATTCCTCAAGGCGGAGGAGGAGAGGGAGAACGCCGGCGAGCCTCTTCTTTTCGAGGTCAGCTTCGGCACGGGAAGAGGGAGCGGTCCCGGCGCGGAAGGCGGCGAGGAGAGGATGGAGGAGCCGGTGGTTTTGGACCTCGGGAGCGGGCAATCCGTGTTGATCGCCGGGAGGATCGACCGCATCGACCGGCTCGGGGATGGGCGATACCGGGTGATCGATTACAAGACGGGAAGCACCAAGATCTATGATGATCTGGACATGTTCGGCAAGGGGAGAATCCTGCAGCACGCCCTCTACGCGGTCGCGGCCGAGCAGATCTTGAGGAAGCTCGGGATCGACGACCGGCCCGAGGTCGCCGAGAGCGGTTATTACTTCCCGACGCGAAAGGGGGAGGGGAATTGGGTGAAGCCGGAGCTTGACAGGCAGAAGTTCAACAGGGTCGTGATGGAGCTCCTCAGCGTCATCGAAAAGGGGCATTTCGTGGCCAATCCCGGGTTGGGCGACATCGATTGCGAGGACTTCTGCGATTACGGACGAATTTGCGGCGGCGCCGCCGCTCGCGAACGGGCCAAGGAAAAGAAAGAACACAACACGGAAATCTTCGACATCTTCGACCGGCTGAAGGAATATGACTAAGAAACTGCCGGATGCGGGGGCGAGGAATAGGATCAAGACGGATCTGGACCGTACTCTTTTCGTCGAGGCAGGGGCCGGCTCAGGCAAGACGGAAAGCCTCGTCGACCGGATGATCGCCCTGCTTCGAACCGGGAAATGCACGGTCGAGCAACTGGCCGCCGTCACTTTCACGCGAAAAGCGGCGGCGGAGCTGCGGGGGCGGTTCCAGATCGCGCTCGAGAAAGCGTCCATAGGCGAGGAGGATGAAATAGTCAAGGAGCGGATGAGAAACGCCCTGCGCAGCCTCGAGCAATGCTGTATCGGGACGATCCATTCGTTCTGCGCCAGGCTGCTCCGGGAGCGGCCGATCGAGATCGGCCTCGACCCGAGCTTCACGGAGTTGGAGGAGATCGATGACGCCATCGTTCGCGCCCAATGCTGGCTCGATTACTTGGTTAAGGTGCGGATCGAGGAAGAGGATGTCCTGAAAGAACTCGACGAAGCCGGACTTGATCCCAAGGAACTCGAGGATGCCTTCGACACCGTGTCTCTCTATCCGGAGGTGGAAATCGTCGGCGGGAGGCGGGATATCCCGGATTACGAAAGGCACCGGGCGGCGCTCGAGGAGTTCTTGGCGCGGGCACGGGAAGCGTTGCCCCCGAATAAACCGGCCAAAGGCTATGACAAGCTCCAAAAGTTGATGCGGCGCTGCCTTGTCCGGCTTCGGAACCTCGGCTTCGATGACCACCGGGTCCTGATGGAGACGTTCGAGCTCCTCGAGAAAGAGACGGGGGTGATCCAGAATAGGTGGCCGTCGAAGGAGGAAGCGCTCGCCTTCAAGGACGAGTTCGATGATTTCGGGGAGAAGGTGGCGGCGCCCGCGCTCAAGGCTTGGCGCGAATACAGGCACGACCGGATCATCCGGTTCCTGAGGCCGGCCGTCGATTTTTTCGAGGCCAGGCGCAAGGAAGAGAACAAACTCAACTTCGGCGACCTGCTGATGCTGGCGGCGCAACTCCTCCGCGACAATCCCGAGGTCAGGCGGTACTTCGGCCGCAAGTACACTCACATTCTCGTGGACGAGTTCCAGGACACCGACCCCATCCAGGCCGAAGTGCTTCTGTACTTGAAGGGCGGGGACAAAGAGGAGCGCGACTGGCAGAAACTGAAGCCCGAGCCGGGCTCGCTTTTCCTGGTCGGCGACCCGAAGCAGTCGATCTACCGGTTCAGGCGGGCCGATATCGACATCTACAACTGCGTGAAAGAGATCACCGGTGAAGCGGGAGGAGACGAGCTCAGCTTGACCACGAATTTCCGGTCGTTGAAGGCGCTGGCGGACTGGAACAACCCGATTTGGAAGGCGGTCTTTCCGGAGAAACCGGATCGCTACCAGGCGCGCTTCGCGCCGATCGAAATCGATCGGGGGGATGAACCGGGGTGCGCACGCGGCGTCTATAAGATCGTCGTGCCCAAGGTCAAGTACAACAAGGGGGCCGCGATCGCTGAGGCCGACGCGGCCATGATCGCCGATTGGATCAAGTGGGCCTGCGGCGGTGCCCTGAGAATTGCGGACAGGCCTGATTCTCCCTTGAGACCAAGTATTCACCCGGCCCGTCCCTCTGATTTTTTGATTCTCTTCCGCTACAAGAAAAATATGAATCTGTACGCCCGGGCGCTCGAGGAGCGCGATATCCCCTTTGAAATCACCGGCAGCGACGCCTTTTCCGAGTCGGAGGAGATCCGCGAGATCACGAACCTGGCCATGGCCCTCAATGATCCGGACAACCCGGTCTTCACCGTGGCCGTGTTGAGGGGCGTTTTTTGCGGCGCGAGCGACGAAGACTTGGTGGCGTTCAAAAGGGAAGGAGGACGGTTCAATTTCCTGTCCCCGGGGCTCGACATCGTGCACAGCAAGCACCTGGGTGCGACGAATGTGCTCCTCGGTTTGCAGAGGATGAAGGAATGGCGCGCTTGGACGCTCAGACTGCCGCCGTCCGCGGCCCTCCACAAAATCTTTGAGGGATCGGGCATCATCAACTATCTTGTGTCGAGCGAGATGGGGAGCAGCCGAGCCGGGAATATGCTGAAACTCCTTGAGATCGTTCGGAATGAAGAGAGAAAAGGAGAGGCGTCGTTTGCGCGGGTCGTGAAACTCCTGGAGGAGCTTGCCGAAGAGCGTGAGATCGAGGAGATCAGCCTGACGCCGGCTCGGGAGAATGCGGTGCGCCTTATGAACTTGCATAAGGCGAAAGGGCTGGAGGCCCCGGTCGTTTTCCTGGCGAATCCTTCGCCGCCCCGGGGCCACGAGGTCGATAAGCATGTCATCAGAGTGGGGACATCCCCGAAGGGGACGTCCCCCAAGGAAACACTCCTGGACGGGCGCCCCGCGGGATATTTCGCCTTTCACAAATCCGGAACCTTTCGCAAGAAGGGAGATCTTCTGTCATATCCAGTCGGTTGGATTAATGCGGCGGAGGAGGAAAAAAAGTACCAGGAGGCCGAGGAACAGAGGCTGATGTATGTCGCGGCGACCAGGGCGAGGGATGTGATGGTCATCAGCACCTACGGCGGAGACGCCAAGAACAAGCCCTGGAAAACTCTTGACACCGCGCTCGTGGATGTTCCGGAGCTGTCTACGTTCTCGGACGGGATAGGACCCTTGTCGGAGCCAAGTCCGGCTTCAGGAGAGAAGGCCGACGCAAAATTTTCGAGGGGGCGAAGATATAAGCCGGAGGGAGAATGCAGAGAAAAAGGCGGACGGCAGAAAGTCCACGTCGGCAAAGCCGAGCTCGGGCGGGCCAGGAAAGCGATCGAAGCGAATTATCGGGAGGCCGCGGCGCGGTCCTATCTGGTCGAGACCGTCACTTCGTTGGCGAAGAAAGACCGGGAGACGCCATGGAGAAAGCGCGATACGGGACTCGGGCTGAGCTGGGGCCGCCTTGTCCATCAGATCCTGGAAGCGGTCGGCGGCGGCCGCCTGCCGATGCCGGCGAAAGATGCAGAGCCCAAGGGAGAAGGTCATAAAACAAGTCTCGATCTCTTCATTGAGAACCTGCTCGCTGCGGAGGAAAGCGATCACTCCGATAAGGAGCGCCTTATCGCCCATGCAAAATCCATCGTGCGGTCCGCTTTCTGGCAGCGGATCATGCGGACCGAGAAACGCTATTTCGAGATCCCCTTCTCGATTCGGACTTCACAACGCGAGCTTGGAGGATTAGAAAAAAAATCTATAGATTCCAAGAAAAAGAGGGGGGACGAGGGCGGCGCGGCCCGGCCAGAAACCAGCGTAGAGGCAGAGAGTGACCGGCCATGTGATCTTCCGGTTATCCTCAGCGGCGCTGTCGACCTTGTCTTCTGGGAAGACGATGAGGGCGGCGGGGCGGCGAGAAGCGCGAAAAGAGAGAAAAGTCCGCGCAACGCCGGCTGGGTCATCGCCGATTACAAAACCGACCACATCCGCCCCCAGCTTATCGAGGACGACCTGGCCGATCTGGTCGGGATGTACGCTCCGCAAATCCGGCTCTACGCCCGCTTCTGGAGCGAGATTACCGGCGAGCCGGTCAAAGAGGCCGGACTTTATTTCACCTCCATCGATCGTTGGGTTCGCGTTGCCCAGAGATAATCAGCCGGGTGCGTCCGATTTTTTCGGGCGGTAGATCTTCTCGAGCTCGACGAATTCCATGTCGAAAGCGGGATCGTTGAAAGTGTGCGAGGAGAAAAAATAGGGCGTTTCGTAGTTGGTGGAGAAGACGTCCCGCTCGGCGGAGGTGACGACAGGCGGGAGCTGGTAGAGATCGCCGATGAAGATCATCTGGAGTCCGCCGAACCGCTTTTTCGGGTGGGGGCCGTTGAGGCGGAGGAACCTCTCGACGCAGTCGAGGAGGTCGGCCGGCGGGCGTGGCCCGGGCCTCGCGGCCGAGTCTTGCGTTTTTTCATCGAGACATGCCGAATGGGTCATTTTATATCAATTAGCCGCTTAAGAGCCAACGGAGAAAGACAAAAATTCCAGAGGACAAAAAGGTTGACTTCGGGATCGAAAGATCCTGTTGTCTGTATTTAAAGATGGCTGATTGAGAGGGATTGAAGTGATCCTGCGGCGCCCTTATGTTCTCCTTGACATCACGGTATTCGTCCCATATATTTTACCAAGATGGTCGAGGGGAAAAGCAATTTGGAATCACTCCCGTTATCGGCCGTCCATTCTGGAACTGGCTCAAGGTTTTCCTTTGGGATGAGGATGGAGGTTTGATGATGAGGAAAAAAGCCGATAAAGGAACGAAAAAAGGCTCTTTGCGAACGATTATCCGGCCCAAGATCAGCCGGTTGAGATTCAGGGGCGTTTGTGTTTTTTTGAGCCTGGTCCTGTTAGGTGAAGCATTTGCCGTACCGGCATTTTCCGTTCGCGGCGAAAAGCAACGAGTCGAAGAATCCTTTGAAGATTTTGCGGCGGCGCTCCTGGGGCTTGACGATTTGCGAAGCCTTTCCCGTGATCAGGTTGTTGACCGCCTGGAGAAGCTGTTCACGGATATCGCGCGAGCAAAGAAAAACATTCCCCGGGATACGTTTGACCTCGGCGCGATTGTCGCAAACGTCGGAACAGATCCGGTGGCGCTGTTCGAATGGGTGCGCGACAACACTTTTCTGGTCCCGTACCGGGGAGTTCTGCGCGGACACCAGGGCGTCCTGATGGACCGGCTGGGAAACAGCTGTGACCGGGCCCTTCTGCTCTACGCCCTTCTTCGTGACGCCGAAAAGGAGGTCCGCCTGGCGCACGGATCGCTTTCGGAAGGTCAAGCCGAGGAGGTTTTGAAGAACGCCCGGCATATTTCAAAGGACGGGGCGCTTTCCAGAGAAGGCTCCAGTAATGAAGAAGCGGAGGCTTTTCTGGATGATTATGCGGCGAC
>JAFGRZ010000178.1 GCA_016934895.1 Candidatus Aminicenantota bacterium | reverse complement strand
TGGCGCTGATCGCCGATTCCCCGCTCGACGACAATCTCCTTGAGCAAACGGATGCGGCGAGCCTTTGAGTTTATATTCATTCTTTCGCATAATTATACATATCCCCGTGTTCTTGTCAAGGGCCGTGATAAAATTATGGGGGGAACTCGCCTCGGGACGGCCCTGGACCTCCAGCAGCGACGCTGTTGTCCGCGTCCGGCGCGATTAAAACACAACCCTCCCGGCCTCACCACGCCCGCGGCTTGTCCTCCCGGCGGATCGAGTGATAGAATATAAACAGGACAATGCGCATCATTCTTTTTACCGGAAAGGGAGGCGTCGGGAAAACGACACTCGCCGCCTCCACGGCTCTCCTCTCCGCCCGCCGGGGATACAAAACCCTGGTCATCTCCACCGATGCCGCCCACAGCCTCTCCGACTCATTCGAGACGCCGCTCGGCAACTCCCCGCAAAGGATCACCGCCAACCTTTACGGCCAGGAGGTTGACGCCTTGGAGCAGATGGAGGCCCGCTGGGGAGGAATCAAGGCGTATCTCACGGCCCTGTTCGCTTCCCAGGGGGTCGACATCATCGAGGCCGAAGAACTGAGCGTCTTTCCCGGAATGGAGGAGCTCTTCAGCCTGATGGAAATCCGCCAATATAATAAGGATTCCGATTATGACCTCATCATCGTCGATTGCGCTCCAACCGCTGATACCCTGCGCCTCCTCAGCGCGCCGGAGATCACCAACTGGTATCTCAAACACATCTTCCCCATCCAGCGGACCGCGGCCAGGGCGGTGAGGCCCGTGGCCAGCCGCGTGCTCCCTTTTCCCTTCCCCAAGGACAGCGTCTTCGAAGCGATGAAAAAGCTGACCGGCCAACTGGCCGAGATGAAGGACATCCTCGAGGACGGGCGGAAGACGTCCATCCGGCTGGTCATCAATCCCGAAAAAATGGTCATCCGGGAGGCTCAGAGGGCTTATACCTTTTTCAGCCTTTTCGGCTACGCCGTCGACTTGATCATCGTCAACCGGGTCATCCCGGCCTCGGTCAAAGACCCCTATTTTCGCGGCTGGAAGACCATTCAGGAGGACTATCTCCGCCTGATCGAGGACAGCTTCTCTCCCGTGCCCATAGTGACCGCCGATCTCGCCGATCAGGAGATATTCGGCCTGTCGGCTCTCCAAAAACTGGGAACCGTCGTCTACCGGGGCAAGGACCCCGCCCGCCTGTTCTTCACCCAAAAACCCCTGCGAATTGAAAAAGAGAACGGACGCTTTATCTTGTCCCTTCACCTGCCTTTTGTGGAGAAGAGCGACCTTGACGTCTTCCAAAAAGGTGAAGAGCTGTTCATCAGGGTGGGCCCGCTGAAAAGAAACATCCTGCTCCCCCGGGTTCTTCTCAATCACTCCATCCGGGGGGCGAAATTCGTCGAGGAAAGGTTGCGCATCACCTTTCAACCCGACCGTAAGGAGGCATGATCATGGCCGCAGAAAAAGTGCGGGAGATCAAGATTTCCATACCCGAGGAACTGTTCACCCTCTTCCTCCCCTCCCAAGCTCAGGACCATCTGCTCAGAGCCCGAAAAGAGCTGCTTCTGGCCGCTCGCTCTCTCATCGACGCCCGGCTTGAATCGCTCGAAAAGAAAGGAGACCGGGGGACCGTACCCAAGAGGAAAATCAAGATCGAATAGAACGTTCCTCTTGATTCCGGGCCGGCTTTTGGTACATTATGATAGCTCTTTTGTCACCCAAATGAATTCATCCGAAGCCGCGCCAAGACGAAATCCCAGAGTCCGCCTGCTCAGCGCGATCCCGGAGAGCTGGATTCGAGGATTCCTCGGCGGCCTCGACAGACTGGCGGACGGCTTTGTCCATCTCGGTGTCAGTCCCAACCGGATCACTTTATTCGCCCTTCTGGCGGGACTGGCCGCCGGCGCCTTCTTCGCGTTCGACTTCCCCGCTTGGGCGGTTGTCCTCATCTTCATTTGCGGGGCCCTGGATGTCATCGACGGAAAGGTCGCGGTTAAAACCGGTAGAAAGAGCCTTTACGGCGCCATCTTTGATTCCACCCTGGACCGCTATTCCGAGTTCTTTATCTACTTCGGCCTGGCCTACTACTTCCGGGGCCGCTGGCCGATGTGGATCCCGTTTTTCACCTTCCTGGGATCGACGATGGTGAGCTACACACGGGCACGGGCCGAAGGCCTGGGGATCGAGTGCCGCATCGGATTCATGCAGCGGGCCGAGCGGATGATCCTCCTGGTCCTCGGCACCCTGATCGGGATCATCTTCAATGTCTTCGACCCGGCGATGATCATCGTCCTGACCGCCATCGCCGTCGTTTCCAATATCACGGCCATCGACCGGACGCTGCTGGTCAGGAAGATCGAAAGACAAATGACCAAGGATAAGGAGGTCTGAGCTCATGAACAAGATCAGAGTCGGTATCATCGGCACCGGAAACTGCGCCTCTTCTCTCATTCAGGGGGTCGAGTACTACAAGAACGCCAAGGAAGGGGATTTCATCCCCGGAATCATGCACGTCAACCTGGGCGGATATCATATCCGGGACATCGAATTCGTCGCCGCCTTCGACATCGATAAGAACAAGGTCGGGAAAGACCTGAGCGAGGCGATCTTCACTTGGCCCAACAACACCACCAAGTTCGCCGACGTGCCCTCGAAAAACGTTAAAGTTCACCGGGGAATGACCCACGACGGTTTGGGCAAGTACCTTTCCCAGATCATCCAGAAGGCCCCCGGAGCGACAGCCGATATCGTTTCCATCCTGAAGGAGGCGAAGGCGGACGTCGTGGTGAGCTATCTCCCGGTCGGGAGCGAAGAGGCCACCAAATGGTATGTCGAGCAGGTCATGGACGCGCGGTGCGCTTTCATCAACTGCATCCCGGTTTTCATCGCTTCCGAAAAATATTGGCAGAAACGGTTCGAAGCGCGCGGGTTGCCGATCATCGGCGACGATATCAAGTCCCAGGTCGGGGCGACCATCCTCCACCGCACCCTGGTCAACCTCTATCTCGACCGCGGCATGCCCATCGAACGGACCTACCAGCTGAACACCGGCGGGAACACCGACTTCCTGAACATGCTGGAGAGGGAGAGGCTGCATTCCAAAAAGATCTCCAAAACCAACGCCGTGACCTCCCAGATCAAGGCCCGCGGGCTGAATATCGAACCGGACAATGTCCATGTCGGGCCGAGCGATTACGTGCCCTGGCAGAAGGATAACAAACTCTGTTTCCTGCGCATCGAAAGCCGTCACTTTGGAGATGTGCCCACCTACCTGGATTGCCGGCTGTCGGTCGAGGATTCGCCCAATTCCGCGGGAGTGGTCATCGACGCCATCCGCTGCGCCAAGTTGGCCCTCAACAACGGCGTCTCCGGCGCCCTATTCGCCCCTTCCTCCTATTTCATGAAGACCCCGCCGAAGCAGTACACCGACACCGAAGCGCGTGATCTGACCGAGAAATTCATCGCCCGTTACGCCAAAAAGGAAGCCAAGCCCAGGGCCCGGAAAAAGGGCGCGGCCAAAAAGAAATAGCCCCACAAGGTGCGGAGTCGGAAGCCCGGCCGGGGAATGAGCCCCTCGAGTGGAACCCCTATTCGACCGTGACGCTCTTGGCCAGATTTCGGGGCTGGTCGATATCCGCGCCGCGCTTGGCGGCGATATGGTAGGCAAAGAGCTGCAACGGCACCACGGTCAGAAAGGAACTCCAGAGGGGGAAACAAACGGGGACGCGGATGACCTCGTCCACCTGACTCGCGATCGCCTCATCATCATCGAAAGCCAGGGCCAGAATCCGGCCTGACCTGGCCTTGATCTCGGAGATGTTGGCGAGCATCTTCTCATAAGCCCTATC
Source organism: Candidatus Aminicenantota bacterium (assembly GCA_016934895.1). Classification (GTDB taxonomy): domain Bacteria; phylum Acidobacteriota; class Aminicenantia; order Aminicenantales; family UBA8522; genus UBA8522. The sequence continues at coordinate 1,272 of JAFGRZ010000178.1, read as the reverse complement.
CTTGGGGACGATGGCCAGGGTGGGCATATCCTCGTCGATCAGGGCGATCGGCCCATGTTTCATTTCGCCGCCGGCGTATCCTTCAGCATGAAGATAGGAGATCTCCTTGAGCTTGAGCGCGCCCTCGAGCGCCACGGGAAAGCTGACCCAACGGCCGAGGTAGAGGAAATGGGAGAAATTGATGAAGCGCTGGGCGAGGTCTTCCAGACGCTTCTCCCCGGCCAGGATTTTCTCGAGCTTGTGGGGCAGGCGCAACAGATCCTGAATGATGGGGAAGCAAATCCCTTCATCGCTTCTTCCCTTGGCCTGGGCCAGCCCGAGCGCCAGAAGAGCCAAGGCGGCCATCTGGGCGCTGAAAGTCTTGGTCGCAGCGACGCCGATCTCGGGACCGGCATGAGTGTACAGTACGGCCCCGGCTTCCCGGGGGATGGATGAATTCATGACGTTGGATATGGCCAGGGTGGTCCGGCCGGCCTTTTTGATCGCCCTTAAGGCCGCCAGAGTGTCGGCCGTCTCCCCGGATTGGGAGATGACGACCACCAGGGTTTTGGAGTCCAGAAGGTGGTCATGGTAGCGGTATTCCGAGGCATACTCGACGGCCACCGGGACCCGGGCCAGCGATTCCATGAAATATTTACCGGCCATGCCGGCGTGATAAGACGTCCCGCAGGCGATAATCAGGACTTTTTCGATGTTTTTCATTAGCTGGACGGAAAGCCCCGTCTCATCCAGATAGATCTTTCCCGATCCCTGGGAAACCCGGCCCTGGAGCGTGTCCCGGATGACCTGCGGTTGCTCAAAGATCTCCTTCAGCATGAAATGCTTGAAGCCTTTTTTCTCGATCATCAACGGATTCCAGGACAGATGATCGACCCTCTTGCTCAGCGGATTCCCCGCAAAATCCAGGAAACGCACTCCCGCGGACTCCAAGACGGCCATTTCCCGATCCTCAAGAAAGACGATCCGGGACGTATGGCTGAGAACGGGGTTGATATCGGAAGAGATGATGGATTCTCCATCGCCAAGCCCGACTACGGCCGGAGGGCCCGTCTTGGCGGCAACGATCTTGCCGGGATCGCGCCCCGAGATCACGGCTATCGAATAAGCCCCTTCAAGCTCCAGGATGGCCTTCCGCACGGCGTTCTCGAGGGAATCCTCGAGATATTTTTCGACGAGGTGGGCGATGACCTCTGTGTCCGTCTCGGTCTGGAACGTGTGGCCTTCGGCGATGAGCTTGTCTTTGAGCGGAAGATAGTTCTCGATGATGCCGTT
>JAFGRZ010000177.1 GCA_016934895.1 Candidatus Aminicenantota bacterium | reverse complement strand
GCCTTGGTAACTTGCGGTGGTTCGTCAGCCCGCTCGGTTCCCCAGCGAGGACGTTGTCATTGCGAGGAACGAAGTGACGGAGCAATCCAGCCCTTGGGCAGTCCCGAGCCTCCCCAAGGCTCGGCAACGGCTGGCGGTCCGTTGTGTGCGGTCGCCGGATTCACTATAATGAAGCGCGAGCGTTACCAACCGACAGGAGTACACAGGATGAGCGAGATTTCCGATTTCCGGAGCGACACGGTCACCCGTCCAACGGAAAGCATGCGGCGGGCCATGGCCGAGGCGGTCGTCGGTGATGATGTCCTCGGAGACGACCCGACGACATTGAAACTCGAGGCGCTGGCCGCCGATATCATGGGCAAGGAAGCGGCCCTTTTCGTCCCCTCGGGGACGATGGGGAATGCGATCGCCGCCAAGGTCTGGACCCGGGAGCTCGAGGAGGTGATCGTCGAAGCCCGATCGCACATCTATAACATGGAATCCACCCACCTGACCTTCATCTCGCGGGTGACTCCGCGTCCGCTCCCGTCGAGGCGCGGGGCCATGGACCCGGACGAGGTCGAAACCCATATCCGAAAGCCGTCGGTGCATGTCCCGCGGACGTCGCTCATCTGCGTCGAAAGCAGTCACAATAACTGGGGCGGGGCGGTGCTGCCTCTCGATAACATCAAGGCTCTCCGGGCGGCGGCCGATAAGCACGGGATCAAGCTGCATTTGGACGGGGCCCGGATCTTCAACGCCAGCGCGGCCTCGGGTATTCCGGTCAAGGAATACGCCGGGCTCGCGGATTCGGTGATGTTTTGCCTGTCCAAGGGGCTGTCGGCGCCGGTCGGGTCGGTGCTGGTCGGTCCGCGCGACTTCATTGATTACGGCCGGCGGGTTCGAAAAGCGCTCGGAGGCGGGATGAGACAAGTCGGGGTGTTGGCCGCTCCGGGGATCATCTCTTTGACCGAGATGACACGCCGGCTGGGCGAGGATCACGCCCGGGCCAAGAGGCTGGCGGAGGCCATCGCCGGCCTTCCCGGCGTCGTTCTCGACCCGGCCGAGGTCGAAACCAACATCCTCATTTTCGGACTGTCCCACCCGCGCGTGACCATCAGCGATTTCCTGGCCGAGCTTCGGAAAAGACGGGTTCTGGCGCTGGCGCCGTTTGGTGGCATCCGCATGGTCACCCACAAGGACATCGACGACGAGGACGTCGACCGGGCCGTCGCCGCCTTCAAAGAAGTCTTAGGCTAGAGAATCAGCGACGAGCTGGGCCAAGTCCTTGACCTTGATATCGCCCTTCTCTTTGTCTTTCAATCCGTCCGTCAGCATGTTCAGGCAGAAGGGGCAGGATGTCGCCGCGACCTCCGCACCGGAGGCGATGACCTCTTCTGTTCGTAGGTGGTTTATCCTCCGGCCGAGACTTTCCTCCGTCCACATCAGCCCTCCGCCGGCGCCGCAGCAGAAGCTGTGTTCCCGGTTGTTCTTGAGCTCTCGGAACGCTCCCGGGGCCAGCGCGGCGATGATCCGCCGGGGTTCGGCGATCATCCCGTTATGACGCCCGTAATAGCAGGAGTCGTGATAGGTCATCCGGGCAGCGCCCTTTAACCGGACGGCGATGCGGCCGTCCTTGAGCAACGGCTCAATCAACGCCACATGGGGGATGACCTCGATCTCCGCCAGCCGGGCCTGTTCTTTTTCCGGGATATCCGGGAGGAGCCCCCTGAGCTTGGGATATTCATTCTTGAAAGTGTTAAAACCGTGCGGGCAGAAGGTGATGATCTTTTTAACCTGATACTTGGCGAACAGGCCGATATTCTCCGCGGCCAGGGTCTGGAAGAGATACTCCTGGCCCAGCCGGCGGGCCGAATCGCCGCAGCATTTCTCCTCCGCGCCCAGGATGGCGAAATCGAGACCGGCCTTTTTCAGGATCGTCACCATCGCCTTGGCGATCTCGATGCCGTGTTCGTCGAACGACCCGGCGCAGCCCACCCACAAAAGATATTCCGTCGATCCGCGCTCGGCCATCACGGGCACGTCCAGCCCCTCGGTCCAGTCGGCCCGCTTCGAGAAACCGATCCCCCAGGGATTGGAATTGGACTCCATATTGCGGAAGAACGCGTTGAGCTCCTGGGGGAAGCGGCTCTGCATCAGAACCTCGCTCTGGCGGACCCCCACGATCTTCCGGATGTGCTCGATCTCGACCGGGCAGACGTGCTGACAGGCGCCGCAGGTCGTGCACGTCCAGATCTCACCTTCGGCGTGAACGTCGGGGAATAGCGGCGGCAGATCATCGCGTTTTCCGGGAGCCAGGTTCCGCCTTTGGACCAAAAGGTGGTTTTCCAAATTGAAGATGATCATCTTCGGGGAGAGCGGTTTGCCGCTGGCGAAGGCCGGACAGACGTCCTGGCAGCGGCCGCATTCCATACAGGCGAACGCGTCGAGATAATCCTTCCAGGTGAGATCGAGGGCTTTCTCCGTGCCGAAGACCTCCGCTTTTTCGATGTCGATGGGTTGAAGCTCCCGGCGCGAGTCCGGATTCCGGAAGAAAACGTTCACCGGCCCGGTGAACATGTGGAAATACTTGGAATGGGGGACATAGGCGATGAAACCGAAGACGATCAGGACGTGGAGCCACCAGGAGATCTTGAAATGGGCGGCCAGAGTCCCGGCCGGGAGTCCGGTGAGACCGGCCGATAGATATTTCCCGAGGATAGACCACCGTGCCGTCTCCGGGTGGGCGGCGATGGCGAACGCCTCGAAATAGAGATAGCTGAGGGTCACGATGACCAGCAAGATGTAGATCAGGGCGGAGTCGAAGAGGGTCGTCCGGTAGGCCTTCGGCCGGACGATGAAGCGCCGGAACGCAAAAAAGGCCGCGCCGATCACAACAAGGACGGCGAAGAGATCCACGATGAACGAGAACAAGAGGCCGAATCCGGTTTGGCCGAAGAGATAGAACTTGTCGAAATATCCTTCCAGCGTATGGTTGACGGTCATCGTGTCGAAGGTCAGGGCGCCGTAAAAAATAAAGACATGCATGAACCCGGTGAAGACGCGCTCCCTCTTGAGGGTGCACTTCTGGAGGAAGACTTTGGCCAATGTGTCTCCCATGCGGCGCCAGAACGCGCCCCCCCGCATTTCCGGCCTTCCCCGGCGGAGAATCTGGATCCTGAGGTAAACAGGGTAGATGAAAGCTCCGGCCGTCGCCAGGATGACCAGGGAGAACAGAATTTTTTCCCAAAACGAAAGCATGCTCCCTCCTATCAAAAAAGAATGGCAATCCCCCAGACGAGCTTGGAGAACGTTTGCTTTTGGCCCCGCGGGCTCCGCTGCGCGTCCGCCCAGATCCCTCCTCCGACCGTGAGCTCAAGCCAATCTTCCAGACGAAAACGCAGCACCAGCTCGCCGAGTCCCGAATCGATCCGGCCGAAAACGGCGCCGGACCGTCCGAGAACCTGGAGGCTCAGGCTGCCGACGGCGCCGAATGAGGCCCCGACCCTGAGCCCATATTCCTGGGCGGCCTTTTCGCCCGAAAGGTCGAGATGAACCCTTTGATTGGTGTTGTGGAAAAACCTCAGGAAGGGCTCGATGAGGAAGGATTCGCGGCTCCAGCCCAGGTGGACACCGATATAGTTGCGGTTGGTGTAGTAGGATTTGCCGTTCAAGGTGCTGGTGTGGTCGGAGTCGTGATCGGAATCGTGGCCGATATCGAGCGCCAGGGGGCCGGCGAGACGCTGCCGGACCGAAAAGTGCCAGTCGAACTTGGTCCGTTCGCCGTCCTTGTCATGGGTGACGAGCTGCGCATGGAAGGCCGTCGTCGGGGTGATGAAGAAACGGTCGTGAAAGCCGAAGTTCCAGCGGTCCGCTTCGCCGCTGAGATCGTTGTAGCTGGGATAGCTCGAGGGATAGAGAAGCTCCCCGAAAAGCTCCCCGTGCATGGTGATTCTCTTTTCGGAGAGGAGGTTCTCTTGGGGATCATAGCGGCGGTAGATGAAAAGTTCGTGGCCGGGAAGGATGCTCGGAAGCCAGAGAACTCCGGCCAGTCCCAGGAGTAGCGCCGCTCCGGTCGTTCGTTTGCGCTTTTCAGAACTCATACCGCACTCCCAGCCGGGCGACGCGCGGCGACTGGATCTCCGTGGCATAGCGAAGAAGGAAATCGTCCCCCGTCCATTCATTCTCTTGAGTCGCCAGGGCCCAGTTGAAGATGTTGTAAATATCGAAAAATATCCGGGCTTGGGCTTTTCCCAGGGACAGGCTCTTCTCGATCCGCAGGTCCACGGTCATGTTGAACTCGTACCGGGCCACCCCGCGGGAAAATGCATGGACGTAAAAAGGCCCCTGGGTGAACCCGGTGATGATGATCTTGCGGCTGAACGGTTGTCCGTCATAATACTTCGCCAGCCCGGACAGCCGGAATCCGCAGGGGAGCGGCAGGCTGAGCCCCAACCTGGCCGTATAGGCCCGGTCGAAGCGCAGCCGCCCCTTGGCAAAAATAGAGGCGTTCGGGTTGTCGTAGAGGGCGCCGATGACTCCGTCGTCGTTTTCATATTCGCTGTTCCCGGGGCTCGCTGTCCCGACCGCTTCGGTCGCCGTCCCCGCAAAGAAAAGGACCGTGTTGCGGCTGAACTTCTTGACCAAAATCAGGTCGAGCCCGCGGTAGCGGTTGACCCGGCTCTCCGTGTCCGGGTTGGTCAATAGGAAGAAATCCCGGCCCAGGGTGTCTTTCTTCTGGTTAAATACGGTGAGATAGAGATCGTCATGGTCACCCACGATCCGGTTATCCCCGGGATCATAGATCTCGAAGGGATCGTAGGCAGTGAGCGGAACGCCGGTGTTGAGCGTTTCGACGAGATGACGGGTCTCCCGATAGAAACCCGCCAGGGTCAGATAGAGGTCGTGCCGGAAGATCTTCGTGAAAGAGACGGCGAACTCATCCGTGTACGGCCTCTTGAGATCCGGATCGATCTCCGTGAACGCGGGGCCTTCTCTCCGCCAGAGAGTTCCCGTTTCATCGGATTGAATCCGGCCGTCCCCATTTTGGTCCGTCCAGGGATAGGCCAGCCCGCCCAGGCCCTGAGGATTTCCAGCCGTGAGGTCACTGAGAGGGAGGTTGAAGAAATAACGACCGGCCGATACCCGGAGCGTCAGGGAACGGTCTTGAAGAAACGGGACGCTGAATCCGAGCCGCGGAGACAGATGCATCCAGTTGATCTTTCCGCCCGAAGCCCGTTCCGGGAAGCCCGGAGTCGTGGTGGACTCCGTCGCCGGCACCCATCCCCGGGTCGATATCAGGTGGAGACCGAACGAAAACGAGGCCAGGCTCCGCAGGGTGATTGTGTCCTCCGCGAAGAGGTGCGTATGGAAGGCTCGCTCGCGATGCCGAAGGGGAGTGTTGAAACGGACGATCTCGAAAGGCGCGTCGCCGAAATAGTGAATATGGATGTTGTCGAGGATCTCGGTTCCCGTGGATGAAGCGGCGCCGCGAAGAGAGAAGCCGTAATCGATCCGGTGAGCGAACCGGCGGTCGCCAAGAAGCGCCTGTCCTTTTCCCTGAAAAACGACTGTGCTCCGGTCCTCTTCATCGGCCATGGCGGCGGCTCCGGACGGAATCCTTTCGAAGACCTCCTCGCCGTGCGGTTCGTCGGATCCATTCTGGAACGCCGAGCGGGAGTTTCCCTGGTTGAAAGCGGCTCCGATTTCGAAATGATGGTTCGGGCGGAGCCGGAAGCGCCAGATGAGCTGGAATATGTTGAACGTGTTTTTCTGGTCCACCGTCGCCGAAAGGGGGACGTCCCGGCCGGCGCCGGCTGTGGGATGGCGGACGATCTGGCCCGTCCAGAACAAGTGAAGAGAACCCCGGTCCAGGGGATAGGAGAGATTCAACAGAGCCGAGGAGACCGTCCCCTTGTCTTCGGGAGAGAACTCGGCGATATCCCTCCTGAGGTCGAGGTGAGACAGGGAGGCGAAGAAAAAGAGCTTTCCCGGCACGATCGGCCCGGAGAATCGGGCGCTCGCGTTTCCGAAAAAAACCAGCTTGGTTCTTTCTAAAATCCCCTCGTCTTCAAGCCGCGCCGGGATCCTCCCGGACGACATGCCCGGAGCCGTCAGAAAGGCGGACACGGCGCCGTGATATTCATTCGTTCCTTCCTTGGGAATGAAATCGAACGTCCCTCCGGGCGAGGAATGTCTGATCGGGAACCGGCCGTTGTCGTGGACGACGAACCGGAACGCTTCGACGTCCGGATAATAGAGCGGCGTTCCCGTGTCGTAAGGATCGGTCGCGTCCATCCCGTTGATGAGATACGAACTCTGCGTCCAGGACATGCTGCCCCGGGAGCTCCAGAGCGCCGGAAGGCTCGCCCAAAGCCCGCCGACGTCGATCCGGTTGGTCGTCGCCGAGAAATCCTGGCCCTCGATGAGCGACCAGACGTTGTTGGCTGAAGGGAGCGCTCGAGCCTGGAACTCGTCGATCACGGTGCGCGCGGTAACGTCGGTCAGGTCGACCCAAAGCGGGTTCCGGCTTGCGGGGAGGGGAGGCGTCTCCGACGGTTCCAGGATCAACCGGACGAAGCGGGCCTGGTCCGGCTCGAACACGATGCCCGGATAGGAAAGCCGGGCGAAACCGGCGCGGTGGACACTGATCGTGTACTCACGCGGCGAAATCCCCGCGATCGCAAATGAGCCGTCGGCGGTCGTTTGGGTTTTAATATCATGAAGCGCGTCGTCCGAGCTCAAGACGATCTCGGCCCCGGCGACCGGATTCCCGGCGGGATCCAACACGACTCCGTTCAGGATCCCCGATCCTCCGATCGCGGCCTCCAACGCTACGATTAGCAAAAGGATGCCGAACATCAATAGGGGAATGCGGCGCGGAGCGGAACCTCGAGCTTTCAGCGTCTTTTCTCCATTGATGGCTTCCTATATT
>JAFGRZ010000176.1 GCA_016934895.1 Candidatus Aminicenantota bacterium | reverse complement strand
TTTAAGCTTCGTGTCTTCCGCCTTATAGACAATCCCCATCCCCCCTTCGCCGATTTTCTCGATGATCTTGTACTTTCCCCCTATCATCTGTCCTTTTTTCAGATGGAGAACAGGACCCAATATCGTTCTGGTCGGCGATAACGAGCCCAGATCAACCCCAAGCGAAGCTCCGCACTCACCACAGAACTTGGTGTTGTCGGGATTCTCCGCATGACACTCAGGACACTTCAATATCGCATCCCCTTAACTCTAACCCTCAAGAAGGCTCTCGACCTTAGCAAACGCAAAACTATCGAGGCTTGCTGCGGATGTTGCCGAAAATCCAAGATATCCCGCCCAAAAACATAACTCGGGATTCAGAAGCGAGTCAAGAGATAATTTGGCTTATCGACTTTTTTGCGTCGCACTACAAATAAGCTTTGACTTTCTTGCAAATTAGTGCATAATAGTCATATGCGAAGATACCTGGAAGAATTCATCAAGCGGGACCTCGATAAAAAGATGGTCCTGGTATCCGGACCCCGTCAGGTGGGCAAGACAACCCTCTCCCGGCAACTTTTCGGTTCTTACGCCTATCTCAATTTCGATTCCGGCCCCGACCGGGAGATGATCCGAAGACTTGAATGGGACCGGAAGGCCAAGCTCGTCATTTTCGACGAGCTGCACAAGATGAAGAACTGGAAATCCTGGCTCAAGGGCGTCTACGACACGGAGGGCATCCCCCCCGCGATCCTCGTCACCGGTTCCGCGCGCCTCGACCTTTATCGAAGAGGAGGAGACTCCATGGCCGGCCGCTTTTTCTCTTACCGGCTCCATCCCCTATCGGTCCGCGAGATCCGCGATTATCTCCACGAGAAGCCCGAGGATGTTGTCCATCAGCTGCTGCGACTCGGAGGTTTTCCGGAACCCTACCTCGGCAAAGACGAGGAGGCGGCCCGCCGTTGGAGGCGCACCCACATCGATACGATCATCCGCCAGGATATCCTGGACCTCGAGAAGATCAGAGACCTGAAGTCCGTCGAGATTCTGATCGATCTGCTCCGGATGCGCGTCGGCACTCCGATTTCGATGAATTCCCTGGCCGACGACCTCCAGGTATCTCCCCATACAGTCGGGCACTGGCTCCGGATTCTGGAGCAGCTCTGTGTCATATTTCCTGTCCGGCCGTATCATCGGAACATCGCCCGGAGCCTTTTAAAAGCACCCAAGTATTATTTTTACGATGTCGGAGACGTGAAGGACGACCTCGGAGCAAGACTTGAGAATCTAGTCGCTACCGCCCTGCTCCGAGAACTCCATCTGATCGAAGATACGACTGGGAAGAAAACCGCGCTCCACTATCTGAGAGACAAAGAAAAACATGAAGTGGATTTTCTGGCCGTAACCGACGGCCGCCCCGTCCTCATGGCCGAGGTCAAATCCGGAGATGACAGCTTCGAGCGGTCCTTGTTCCATTTCAAGCGCTATTTTCCCACCGTCCGCGCTGTGCAGGCCGTCCTCGGCCTCAAGAGGAGAAAGAGCTCCGAAGGGGTGGAAATGACGGCTGTTCACGAATTCCTGGATGAGCTGGAGTTTTAAAGGCTGCCTATCTGTGTGGCCCCGCTTGAACCCGCCTGAACGGACGGGTTTGAGATTCATATAGGAGCACGCATGAACCTCAGACGGTGACCGTCGACGCGGTAAGACCTCCCCCCCTCGGATCGCCTGCCAGGAAGTCCTGATTGCCGCTGAGATCGGCGACGAGTATTTTCCATATTCTTTATCCTGCCTGGGGGAGGCCCGGCCGTCCAAAGAAAGAAATAATATCTTGACAATCGGCCGTTGAATTTATTAAGGTTTATATCAATATAGGATATATGCTATAGAGAAGGTTGTGATGGGTTCTGTTCTCGGTCAATCGTACGAGCGGCCAGCCACTCTGAGCGAGTCAATTTACAGCCATTTGAAGAAGGCGATCATCGAGGGGAACCTCAAACCCGGTCAGAGGCTCTTGGAGAAGGAGTTCGCCAGACTTTTCAAGGCCAGCACGACTCCCGTTCGCGAGGCTTTCCGGAAACTCTCGGCGGAGAAATACATCATCATCAACTCCCGAAAAATAGTCACGGTGGCGACCGTGACGCGGCAAGAGATGGCTGAACTGTTCGAGGTCGTGCGTGTCCTGGACGCGCTGGCGGCGAGGAGGGCCGTCCCCAACCTATCCGAAGGCGATATCACCGAGTTCCGCCGGATGACCGCGAAACTGGGCGAATTCTACCGTCAGAACAAGGTTTATGAATACGTCATCGAGAATATGCGGATCCATGACCGCCTCTGGCGCGCCTGCGGGAATGACTATCTGTACCAATGCCTGTGCACCTCGGCCGACAAGTATGTCTTCCTAAGCAACCATCTCCTTTCCGTGGGCAAGGGCTCGACCGAACGGCCCTCATTTTTCGAACGGTCCTTTCAGGATCATCTCGACCTGATGGATGCGCTCGAAAAAAGGGACATCGCTGCCGTGGAGAAAATCATCCTTTCCCATTGGGGGAAAGGATTTCTCGGTGAAAAGGATTTGGAAGACGACATTCTTCAAAGGATATAGGGAAGGAGGTGATGTGAATCGAGGAGTCCTGATCCAAGTGAAAGACGGGGTTCCGGTCTTTGCAGAAAAGATGTTGGTCTTGAACCAACTGAAACAAAAGGACAGGAGGAGGGGAAAATGATTCCTTCGATCAGAAAATTGTCGCTTGCTTTCGCCTTCCTGGCGCTTATCTTCCTTCTCGCCGGGGCAGAGTCAGCGGCCCAGACGACCCTGGTCACCATGGAAGGCTTGGTGAAAGATGAACAGGGCGCGCCGCTGCCGGGCGCTACGGTCACGGCCAGGAATACGGAAACAGGCTACTCGAAGAGCGCCGCTACGAAAGAGGACGGCCGGTACGTCATCTCCGGTCTCCAGCCCGGCCCCTACGAATGCGAAGTCGCGATCCCGGGCTTTGCCACGGAGATCAGGAAGGGCTTGGTTTTCGCCGTGGGTTCCAGGATGTCCATCGACTTTGTCTTGAGGCAAACGGCCATCGCGGAGGAAGTCGTCATCACGGCCACGGCCCCGATGGTTGAGACGACCAAGTCGGAAGTCAGCGGGGTTGTGGACCGGATCAAGATCGATTCGCTCCCGCTTCTCGACCGGGATTTCGGCGCCCTGACCCTGATCAAGGCGGGGGTCGCGGTGGAGGGCGGCACGGTCCGGTCGAACGCCCAGCCGGCCGGCAGCGAAGACATGCTGACCGACGGCGTCTCCAACGAGTGGGTGGGCACGAACACGGTCCACATGGCGATCCCGGCGGACGCCATCCAGGAGTTCCGGGTCATGACCAACCAGTACGAGGCCGAATACGGGAACGCCAGCGGCATGGTCCGGAGCACCCTGACCCGCTCCGGGACGAACGACCTTCGCGGCCGGGTCGCCTTCTTCTACCGCGATGAGATGTTCGACAACGTGAACTACTTCGTCAACCATGACGGCTACCAGGGCAAGGAGTTGAGCAAGGACGAATATGAGAAGGCAGATTTCAAGCACTATAACTGGTCGGGCAACATCGGGGGTCCGATCAAGAAGGACAAGGCCCATTTCTTCCTGGCCTATGAAGGGCTGTCCCATACGTCATATTCGACGATCACCTCCCCTCTCGTGGAGCAGGAAACCGTGCCCGTCGATGATACCGGCAACCAGGTGATGGTCAAACTGAGCTATCAGCTCAGCGAGAAGAACCTGTTCTCCTTGCGTTACGGCCTGAACCGTCCCCGGACAAACAACGCCATCGTGGGCGGACTGTATACCCAGACGACGGCCGTGAATGTCAAGCAGATCACCCATGATTTTCAGCTCAACTGGACCCATTATCCGTCCGACAGCACGATGAACGAGCTCCGGGTGCTGTATGCCTACCATTCCTACGGCTACCACTCCGCTTACGATGACGATGCTTATTTCATCCAGCGGCCGTCCGGTTACTTCGGCACGCCGGCCAACTACCCCCAGGACATCACGACTAAAAGGTATCAACTGGTCGAAAACTTCACTCTGTTTCTGGGCGACCACAGTCTGAAGTTCGGAGTCGACGCCTCCCGCATCAAGCTATGGGGACCCCTCGCCCAGTATGTCCCGGGGTATTATGTGTTCACAACGGACGCGCCGTTCGACCCGGCCAACTTCTCCACCTATCCCCTTGTTCTTCTCAGGGCGCCCAAGATAGCCGAAATCGACAGTCCCTATTGGGAGGTGGGCGCATTCGTCCAGGATTCCTGGAGGGTAACCTCCCGGCTGACCCTGAACTACGGCCTCAGGTTCAACTACTACGCGATCCAGTTCATGGACTTCGACACCTTCAACATCCGGCATTTCAACCCCCGCTTCGGGTTCGCCTACGATCCCATCGGCGACGGGAAGACCTCCATCAGAGGGGGCATAGGCACTTACTCCCAGAACCCGATGCTGAACCTGGGGCTCCTCATCGGGATTATGGACCAGCTGACCGTCCAGCAGTTGATTTATCCCGGGTACCCCGATCCCAACATCCCCAATCCCTTCCTCCCGCCGATTCCGCCCATGGATGTGCCGCTGGATAAGTACAGGGGCGATCCCAACTCCGTTGCTCCCTATACTGTCCAGACGACATTGGGCTTCCAGCGGGAGGTTGTCACCGACCTGTCCCTTGGCTTCGACCTGGCCCTGACCAAGGGTTACAATTTCAGCCGGATCGAAAACGACAACCCGATCATCCCCAATTCGGGGTACAGCCGGCCGGACCCGACAAAAGGTAACGACTATGTCTTCCGGATGGCGGGCAAGAGCGAATACAGGGGCCTCTATGTCACGGTTTCCAAACGGTACTCGCACGGCTGGTCGCTGGACATTTCTTATACGTTCTCCGATTCCAAGGCCGACGTGGAAAACGAGCAAACGCAACAGTACAGCTATGACCCTGATGGTTGGGAGAGAATGTACGGCCCGACGAACCTCGACGCCCGGCACCGCCTGGCGGTCATGGGCATTCTGGACCTTCCCTTTGGCTTTCAATTGAGCGGCCTGGCCTACTACCGGTCGGCCCTCCCCTGGACGCCCCGCTATCCGACCGACGTGAACAAGGACACTCTGACCAACGATATGGAGCCCGGCAAGAACCGGAACTCCCGCCGGGGGTTCGACTCGTTCTTCATCAACGTCAGGCTCTCCAAGCACTTCAACATCGACCGCTTCCGCCTCCAGGTCTTCGCCGAGGCGTATAACCTGACGAACAGGGCGAATTTTGGCGGTATCTTTTATCGGATCGACACGGACGACTTCGGCAAGCCGACGTCGGCCGGAGCTCCCCGCCAAGTTCAGTTAGGCGCGAGGTTCGATTTCTGAGGCTGGACCGGGTTTGGAGATTTGTGCGGGAGCCCGGGCTCCGGGCTCCCTCTTTTTTCCCGACGACGGACTATTCCAGGCCGCCGATTGTGGTATATTGATCCGTTGAATCCATCTTTCCTCCGGAGGCGGTTATGAGAACACGAACCCCGGTCCCGAGCGCTTTTCTCCTCTCTGGATTTGCCCTTCTGCTGCTTCTGGCTCCGCTGTCGTCACTTGCCCAGGACACCGTTGTCCAGGGGGTGGTGACAGATGAAGAGGGAAAGCCGGTCAAGGATGCCCGGCTGACTTTTTCCGATCCGGGGAGGGGACTTGAGTTCGTTCTCAAGACGGACAAGAACGGCAAGTTCATCAAGGTCGGGATCCCGCCGACGACATACCGGATCACCGTTGAGTCCGAAGGATTTCTGCCGCTCGAATCCGAGGCCAGGATCCGCTTCGGGATGAGGGAGAATATCAAGGTCAAGCTCAAAAGGCCGATTTCCGTCCCGGACACGGACGAGGACATGACCGCCGGGTCGGACCTGTTCAAGGCCGGGAAATACGACGAGGCGGCCGCTCGTTTCCGCAAGGTCATCGAACGCTTTCCGGCGCAATATGAGGGTTACTTCAACCTGGGGCTGACCCTTCTCGAGAAAGGGGATATCGATTCCGCCATCGCGGCCCTGGAGAAGGCGGCCGAGCTCAACCCCGAGTCGGTGGACGCCCTTTTCGCCCTCGGTGAATGCTATTTTGCCAAGGGCGAGAGTGAAAAAGCGGAACAGAGCTTTTCGCGGGCCATCGCCCTCAGGCCCGAAAGCCCGATGGCTCATTATAACCTCGGCCTGGTCCTGTCCAAGCTGGGGAGGAATAAGGATGCCCTCGCCGCGTTCGATGAATCGCTCGCCCTGAAGCCGGACAACGCCTCGGGCCATTACCAGGCCGGTCTCGCCGCGATCAGACTCCAGAACTTCGACAGGGCGATCAGGTCGTTCGAGGAGTTCCTCAAGCTCGAGCCGAACGCTCCTGAAGCCGGGCAAGTCAGGACGATGATCGAGGAGCTGAAGAAGCGGATGCAATAAAGGAAATGAAAGACAGACTTCCCGCCGGGATTTTCTATCTGGTGCTTTTCGCGGCGGCCGTCGTTGTCAATACGGGAGCCCGGGGCCCGGAGCCCGCTCAGGCCAAGGAGCCTCTGAGCGATGCCTCGAAGCAGTGGTTGGATGAGGTCGTCCCCTACATCATCACCGCGCGCGAAAAGGAAGTCTTCCTCAGCCTGCCGACTGAAGCGGACCGCGGCCGGTTCATCGAAATGTTCTGGGAAAAGCGCGATCCCAACCGGCAGACGCCGGAGAACGAGTTCAAGCTCGAGTACTATCGCCGGATCGCGCTGGCCAACAAGCTTTTCGGGGCGGGCGGGGTCCCCGGCTGGCGGACGGACCGGGGCCGGTTCTATATCCTTCTCGGCCCGCCCAAAGAGATCGAGCGGGACCTGACGTCCTCCGTTTCGGCATTGACCATGACGCAAGGGCCCAAGGAGACCTGGCAGTACTGGGACCTTCCCAACCCCAACCTCCCGTACAACCTGGAGATCACGTTCGTGGACAAGTTCGGGACCGGGAATTACGTCCTCCAGCAAGCCCTGAACACGGACCAGGGAAGGAACACACCCCTCGACATGAGCGACATGACTTTCCAGTTCAACTATATGGAGACTCTGGCGGAGGCCATGAAGAATCCCTTCGAGAACCTGGAGAAACTCAAGGGGATCATCACGACCCAGGTGACTTATAGCCTCATCCCCTTCGAGTCCACGGCCTTCGCTTTCAAGGGAGCGGAGGAGAAAACGCTCCTTCCCCTCGTCGTATCGATGCCCTATTCTTCCCTCGCTTCCAAACGGAGCGGCTACGATTATTTCTTCTCCCTCAACCTGACGGTCAACGTCAGCAACTCCCTCGGTCAGGTCGTCTTCGAAGCCAGCAAAGACCTCAATTTCAAGAAAACGGCGACCGAGCTGGCCCGGGTCCTGGACGGCTCCTTCCGTTTTCAGACTTCTTTTTCCCTCGACCCGGGAGATTACAGGCTCCACCTTCTCGTTCTCGACAACTACAGCGGCAAGATCGGAACATCCCATCGGGCCTTTTCGGTGCCGGATTTTTCCGGGGAAGGTCCGGAGATGAGCGATATTGTCCTCTCCTCCCACAGTCTCCAGGAGGAGGTCGTGCCCGTGGATGAGGCGAGGAAGCTGGCCGAGGAACTGGGTCGCGCCGATCCCCGGAGGATTTTTGAATCCGGCGCTGAAATGAGTGTCTTTTTCGAGGCCTATAACCTGAGCCTCGACGAGACTTCCGGCTGGAATCATGTGCGGATTGAGTATGTCTTCCTCCAGGCCGGGCAGGTCCTGGTGCGGAACCCGGCGCCGCCTGTCGAGAGGACGCCCCAAAAAGACTGCCGAGTCCGGACGTCTTTCCGCCTGAAAAACTTCGAGCCCGGCGAATATTCTCTCCGGGCGACGGTCGTCGACGAGAACTCGAAGCGTTCCGTTTCCAGGGAAATCTCCTTTACAATCTTGGCATCCCGAGCCCCCACCGGGCGCTGAGAAGAGAATCAAACGACCCAGGTTAAAGCCATGATCGAAGAGGTCAAGAAACAGGTCGGCCGGCAGATGAATCCGCCGCCGGCCATTTCCGTATAAGAGGATAACTTCATTTCTTTGGAGGTGCTTGTTGTCAAAAAAAAGACCGGTTCTTTACGGAGTTCTCATCTTGTGCGTATTCCTTGCTCTGCCCGCCCCGGGAGCCAACCCGGCCGATCCCAAGGCGCAGCTCAAGGGGTTTTCCGAATTCGTCGCCAAATCCATGGCCGAATGGAAGGTGCCCGGGATGGCCGTGGCCGTCATCAAGGACGGCAAAGTCATCCTTTCTGAAGGGTATGGCCTGAGAGACGTCGAAAACAACTTGAAGGTCACCCCCCAGACCGTCTTCGCCATCGGCTCGTCCTCCAAGGCGTTTACCGCAACGACGATGGGACTCCTGGTCGACGACGGGAAAGTCGAATGGGACAAGCCGGTCCGGGAATACCTGCCGGCGTTCAAGCTCTGGGACGACTTTGCCACCGAGCGGATGACGCCGCGGGACCTGCTCTGCCACCGGTCCGGGCTGCCCCGTCACGAGGCCATGTGGTACGGTTCCCCTTTTTCCCGCGTCGAGATGTTCGACCGGCTCCGCTACCTTGAGCCGAGCAAGGACTTCCGGGCGGTCTGGCAGTACCAGAACCTGATGTACATGACCGCCGGCCACCTGGTCGGTGTGCTCAGCCAGTCGAGTTGGGAAGACTTCACCCGGAAGCGGATCTTCGAGCCCCTGGGCATGACCAGCAGCGGCTTTTCCATCGAAGACATGAAAGCGGCACCCGATCATTCCCTGCCCTATGCCGAGAAAAAGGACAAGGTGGAGGAGATCCCCTACAAGGATATCGGCACCATCGGACCGGCGGGGTCGATCAACTCCAACGTCGTGGACATGGCCAACTGGGTGATGATGAATCTCAACAAGGGCAAGTTCGGGGATAAGCCGGTCATCTCCGAAGCGGCTATGACCCAGATCCAAAGCCCCCAGATGGTCGTCCAGGACCCGGTCTTTCTCCTGCTGTCGAATTTTCCCGAGCTCTACTACCCGAGCTACGGCTTGGGCTGGTTCCTCACTTCATACCGCGGGCACACCCTGCTCCACCACGGCGGCAACATCGACGGGTTCTCGGCTATGGTGTCTTTCATGCCCCGCGATAACATGGGGCTCGTCGTCCTGACCAACCTCAACGGCAACCTTCTTCCCTATGCCGTCATGTTCAATATCTACGATCGCCTTCTCGGGCTGGACCAGAAGCCCTGGAGCGCGCGCTTCAAGGAGATCATCGACAAGATGAAAGCGGAGGGAGAGAAGACCAAAAAGGAAGCTGATAAAGACCGGCAGCTCAATACCAAGCCGTCCCATCCGCTCGAGGACTATGCGGGAGAATACGCCCATCCCGGCTATGGCACCCTGTCCGTCACCAAGGAAGGAGACAATCTCAAGGCCAGGTATAACGGCAAAGATTTCGGGCTGAGCCATTACCATTATGATGTCTTCGAGTTCAAGGATCTTTTTGAGGGTGAAGGCCGCGGAACCAAGGTGACCTTCGGCTTGGACATCAAGGGGAATGTCATGACCGCCACGGTCCAGCTCGAGCCGGCCGTGAAAGACATCGTCTTTTCGCGGCTGCCCGACAAGGCGATGAGCGAGCGGAGCTTCCTGGAGAAGTTCTGCGGTCAGTACGAGCTTCAGGGCCAGCTCTTCACCGTCCAGATCAAGGGCGGGAATACGTTGGTCGTTCAGGTCCCGGGGCAGCCCGAGATTGAGCTCGTGCCCTACAAGGGCACCGAGTTCACGTTCAAGGGAATGCCCAACGCCGCGATCGAATTCGTCCTTGATGAATCGGGCGCAGCGGTGGAGGCCAAGCTCAAGCAGGCCGGAGCCGTGTTGACGGCGCCGAAGAAGAAGTAGCCGGAGAAGGCGCCGGGCCTCCCGGCTCTAATAGTTCCATCCGGACGTGTTTTCCCCCGGGGGAGCGTTCTTCTTGATGTGCTCGGCCATAATAGTCCGGATGATAGAGCTGCAAGGCCAGCGCTTCCCATCCCCCGGTCGATGCGCCCTCGACGAGCCGGGCGTATGGTTTGGGAATCGTCCGGAACTGCGCCTCGAGATACGGGAAAACCTCCTGGAAGAGCGCGTCGCCGTAAGGGCCGTTATTGGCCGAATTTACGGAATACGAGGACGGGAAAAACGGCGTCGGCTGGTGGAGGGTGATGGCCACGAAGCGAGGGAAACCGGCCGAGGTCCACGACTGGAAGATTTCATAGCCGGTCTTTAGGCCAGCGGCCCCGGCTCCCCTGTCCCGGGCCTGGCTCGCCGGGTCGGGATTGAAAGAGAAGGGGACCCGGTGTTCGAAGACATAGACGACGGGATAAAAAACATCGGGATGGGCGGCATAGTCCTTGGGCAACAGAACCGTTGCTTCGATAAAGATCGGCTGATTCCAGAACTCCGTCAGCAGCCGGCTCTGGATCGTGACGTGCTTGAGCCATTCCGTATCGGCCGGCGCGGCGGCCGCAGGGATGACCTGGTCGAGCACCAGTCGGGCGACCAGTCCGGATTGGGGCGCGAGATGGACGTTTTGCACCTGACTGTAAAAATTGCCCGGCGAAAGATTGAAAGGTGTGCCCTGGCTCCTGTCCAGATGAACCCAGACAGTATGGCCATCGGAGCGACGGCACTCGGTGTAAACGTTCATCACGGCCTGGACGAAATAGTCCCCGGCCGGCAGGTCCTTGAGGCTCTTGAGGGGATAGCCCGGAGCCCGCTCATCGATGACGGCCGTCTCGCCGGGACGGAGGTTCTCGACGTCCGCCCCGAAGATGGGAGGTCCATGAGGACTGATGGTCAGACGCGGCTCGGGGGCATCCTTACGGCTGACGACGACGATCAAGCGGCCGGTCAGAGGTTCGGTGCGTAGAGAAACCGGGATGATCACCTCGAACCGCGAGCTCTCCTGGGCCAGGATCGGCCGCGCCAGGCTCGCAACGAGCAGCCAGCCGGCGGCCCCCTCTCAAAAACGCCATCTTCTTGTCTTCATCATCGGACCCTCTACTTCCTCGGGCCGGGCACAGCATCCGCGGGGAGGCTATAAACCACTTTTCCGTTTTCGTCCAGGAACTGGAGTGAGGGCACGTCGGTGCCGTCCACGGACAAGAGGATGCGCGGTTGGCCCTTCGTATCGGCGAGGCTGACCACCGCCTCATTCTCCGTCCCCCGTCCGACGAACACCCTGGCGACACCGCTCAAACCGCTCTCCAAGGCCTGCTGTCGCAGTCTTTTCACGGCTGCCTCTTTTTCGGGACCGTCTTTCATGCTCTCGACCTCGCTGAGCCGCCTGGCGAAATCGGCCAGGGGAACGAGCGGCCTCTCCCAGACCCTCAAGCCGGAAGACCGCACGTCATTTCTTTGGGAATAGGTGAGCCCGACCGTCTGGTCCTGGTTGTACTGGTCGAACATCAAGCCGGCGTTGGCGCTGATCACACCGTCCTTTTCCCGGCTCTCCCAGGTCATACCGCCGCACTCGTCGCCCTTGTCGTTGAAGAAGATCATGCCCGGCCGCGTGCCCTCCCGGGCTTTCATGTACAAACCCCCGATGATAGGGCCGGGCGACCGATCGCGGTTGGAGATGGCCAGCCTCAATTTCCCGTCTTTTTCGACGATGTTGATGCGCTCCACGTCGATCTCTTCGAATTTCGTCGGCGCCTCTTTTGGCTTCATCCCCAGGAAGAAGAGTGCCGCGAACAGCAGCACCGAGACGAGGGCATAGGCTTTGAGGATCCGGAGTTCCCTGGCGATCTTATGATCCATGGCAGTCCTTTCCTTAGAAATTTTCCTGGTGTTTTCTTGATATATCTTATAAAATATAGCCGAAAAGTCAATCCGGCCATGAGGACGCCTATCGCCCCAACTCCACCCCGCCGCCGGGGACCGGAGGGGAGGGCCGACTCCACCGTCCATTAAATCGAATCCTATCGAGGAGGTCACATGAAAGAGAAAAAAGGCAGGCCGGCGACAAGGATCTCCCTTCTCCTTTTCCTGGCGTTTTTCATCGGCGCGCTCCCGGCCCGGGCAGCAGACCGAGGACAGGAGACAAGCGTCCGGGACGCCTCCGTCCAGGCCCAAGCTCCCGCCCCAAAAACCCAGGCCATGAAGCCGGACCCGAAACTCAAGGACAAACTGGCCGAATTCAGGCTGTTCATGAACGCCGAAATGAAACGCTGGGAAGTTCCCGGCATGGCCGTGGGGATCTTCAAAGACGGCCAGATCATTCTCGCCGAAGGATTCGGATACCGGAACGCGGAGAAGAAACTCCCGGTGACGCCGGACACCATTTTCGCTATCGGCTCCTCCTCCAAAGCCTTCACGACCATGGGCCTCGGAATCCTCGCTGAAGAGGGCAAGATCGACTGGGACAAGCCCGTCCGGACGTATCTTCCCGAGTTCAAGCTCAAGGACGAGATCGCCACGGAACGCATGACCGTCCGGGACCTCGTCTGTCACCGCTCGGGCTTGCCCCGTCACGACATGCTCTGGTACGGTTCGGCCCTCAGCCGGAAAGACATTGTCGACCGCCTGCGCTATCTGGACTTCAGCGCGGATTTCCGGGAAACCTTCCAGTATAATAATCTGATGTTCCTGACGGCGGGGTATCTCATCGGGCGCGTGACGAACAGCTCCTGGGAGGAGTTCACCCGCAGCAGGATCTTCAACCCCCTGGGTATGACCAACAGCAATTTTTCCGTCGCGGATTCCCAGAAATCCGATGACTACTCGCTGCCCTATGCGAAGAAGGACGAAGCCATCATCGAGATCCCCTTCCGGACCATCGACACCGTGGGCCCGGCGGGCTCGATCAACTCCTCCGTCCGGGACATGCTGAAATGGGTCCGCTTCCATCTCGACAAGGGCAAGGTCGGCGAGACCCAGGTCATCTCCGAAGCGGGACAGAAAGAGATGTACACGCCGGCCATGGCCATGCGATCCCCCATGCTCTCGGTCCAGCCGGACAGTCAATCCGAGATGAGCTATGGACTCGGCTGGTTCATCGAAACGTACAGGGGCCACAGGATCGTTCATCACGGCGGAGCGATCGACGGTTTCTATTATCTCAACGGCTTCCTGCCCGGCGACGGCCTCGGGGTCGTCATCTTCAGCAACCTGGGCGGTTCCCCGCTCGTCCAGATCAGCATGGGCTATATCCTGGACATGATGTTGGACCTCAAGCCCGTCTGGGAAAAACTCAGCCAGGAAAAATTCGAAAAGGCCAAGAAGGACCGTGAAAAAGCGGACGAAGAGAAGAAGAAAAAGGAAGATGACCGCGTGCCCGGGACGAAGCCGTCCCACGCTCTCGACGCCTATGCCGATGTTTACGAGCATCCCGCCTATGGCGAGATCCCCATCATCCTGAAGGACACGACACTCACCGGGAAATTCAATTCCATCGAGTTCAATCTGGAGCACTGGCATTATGACCAGTTTAAAACCAAGGACATCGGATCCGGCGCAGGGGGCTTCGACGGTCTCCCGGCCATGTTCCAGACGAATAACAGGGGAGATATCGACCGCTTCACAATCTCCCTCGAAAGCTCCGTTGCGCCGATCGTCTTCACCAAAAAAACTCCGGCAGAGATGAACGACCCCGAGTTCCTGTCCCAGTTCGTCGGCGATTATGAGGTGATGGGGGCAGTGATCAGCGTTGTCCTCAAGGGGAACGCCCTCTTTGTGAGCATCCCCAGCCAGGCGACCGTCGAGCTCGTTCCCTACAAGGGGACGGAGTTCAATTTCAAGGGGGTGGAGGGCGTGAGCCTGAAATTCATCCTGGAGCAGGGCAAGGCCACGGAGGTCGTGGTCAGCCAGCCCGGAGGAACGTTCCGGGGAAAAAGAAAGTAAGGGGGAATGATGGAGGTTAAAATGAGTGGCCGCATTCGAATTCAGTCCCGACTCCTGACCTTCGTTCTGGTCCTGGCGGCCGTGGCGCCTCTCCTCGGGCCAGCCCAGGAACAGGCGACGGCACCGCCTCCGGCCGTCAAGGTCGACTTTGCCTTGAGCGTCCCCATGCGCGATGGCGTCGTCTTGTCGGCCAACGTATTCCGGCCCGACGCGCCGGGGCGGTTCCCGGTGATCGTCGTCCGCACGCCGTATGGCAAGAGCTCGCCCTCCCACTTCGGCTTGGGCCGTTATTTCGCCGGGCACGGCTACGTTTATGTGATCGAGGATTCGCGCGGACGGCACGACTCCGAGGGTACCTTCGGCGGAATGCACGACGAGACTAACGACGGCTACGACACGATCGAGTGGGCGGCGGCTCAGCCCTGGTCCAACGGCAAGGTGGGCACCGCGGGCGGCTCTTACGGCGGGGAGAACCAGTGGATGGCCGCGGTCGGCCGTCCGCCGCACCTCCAGGCGATGGTGGCCCTGTTCAGCCCGCCCGGACCCTTTTACAACGCTCCGTTTCAATACGGCGCCCTCACCCTTCTGACCCTCGATTGGGACATCATGGTCACCGGCCACGATAACCAGAATTCCGACGTATTCGGCCTCTCGGAGGCCATCCGGCGGCTTCCCCTCGCGACGATCGACGAGTTCGCGACGGGACGGGCCATCCCCTTGTGGAAACAAAACTTCGAGCATCCGACCTACGACGACTTCTGGAAGGCGGTCGACTACGAGAGGCACTACGAGAAGGTGGATGTCCCCGTCCTCCACCTCTCCGGCTGGTACGACGACGACCAGCCCGGGACCTTCCGGAATTTCATGGCGATGCGGCGGCTCGGCCGCGCCGGCCAGAAATTGCTGGTCGGGCCCTGGCCGCACGGCAACCCCACGGTCACGAAACTCGGCCCCCTCGATTTCGGCCCGTCCGCCAAGCTCGACTTCGAGAAAACGCTCCTCCGCTGGTTCGACCGCTGGCTGAAGGGCGTGCCCAACGGGGTGGACGCCGAGCCGCCGGTCCGCATCTTCGTCATGGGCGCCAATACATGGCGCGATGAGGCGGAGTGGCCCCTCCCGTCGACGCGCTCTACGAAATATTATTTCCACTCCGGCGGCCGGGCGAATTCGCTCTCGGGGGACGGCTCGCTGTCTCCGGTGCCTCCGAAGGAGGAACCGCCGGACCGGTACGCCTACGACCCCGCCGACCCGACGCCTTTCATCGTACCCGCTTCGAGCGCCCAGATCGGCGGACCGGACGATTACCGGCCGGTCGGCGAGCGGCAGGACGTTCTCGTCTATACGACGCCGCCGCTCGAGGAGGCGATCGAGCTGACCGGACCGCTTTCGGCCAAGCTCTACGCGGCCTCCTCGGCGCCCGACACCGACTGGAACGTCATGCTGATGGACGTCTTCCCGGACGGCTATGCCCTGCGGCTCAACGACGGGGTCGTCCGGGCCAGTTTCCGCGAGTCGTTCGAAAGCCCTACGCCCATCGAGCCGGGCAAGATCTACGAGTACACCATCGACTGCTGGGCGACCTCGATGCTCATTCCGAAGGGCCACCGCCTGCGCGTCCACGTCGCGTCCGCGGCTTTCCCCAAGTTCGACCGCAACCTCAACACCGGCCATAGGCTCGGGTCGGATGCCGAAATGCAGGTGGCCCGGCAGACCGTCTATCATGACGCCAAGCATCCCTCGCACATCGTTTTGCCGGTCATCCCGGGGCCAGAGAAAACGATTCCGCGCTCCGGGAGCGCCAATCCGCCGCCCTCGCCCCAAGGCGCGGCGGCCAAAGCGGAGAAGCCGGTCAACCTCAAAGGCTTCAGTGAATTCGTGACCAAGACCATGGCCGATTGGAAAGTCCCGGGCCTGGCGGTCTCGGTCGTCAAAGACGGGAAGGTGATCTATGCGGAAGGTTTCGGGCTGCGGGACGTCAAGCAGGGGCTCAAGGTTACGCCGCACACGCTGTTCCCCATCGGATCTTCCTCCAAGGCCTTCACGGCGGCCGGTATCGCCATCCTCGTCGATGAAGGGAAAGTCGCCTGGGACAAGCCGGTGAGAACCTATCTTCCGGGGTTCAAGCTCGCCGACGAGTACGCCTCCGAGCACGCGACGCTGCGGGACCTCCTCAGCCATCGGACCGGCGTCGCCCGCCATGACCTGATGTGGATGGGCGGGCAATTCAGCCGGGAGGAGCTCTTCGAGAGGCTGCGCTACCTGGAGCCCACCCAAGAGATCCGCGCCGCTTGGCAGTATCAGAATCTCATGTTCATGACGGCGGGCTATCTGGCGGGACAAGTCTCCGGGACGACCTGGGAGGACTTCACCCGCCTGAGGATCCTCGAGCCGCTCGGCATGAAGGAGACGAACTTTTCGGTCGCGGAAACCCAGCAGACGGCGGATTTTTCCCAGCCGTACATGGAGATCAAGGACAAGGTCGAGCAGGTGCCCTTCCGCGATATCGCGGCGGTCGGGCCGGCCGGCTCGATCAACTCGAACGTCCTGGACATGGCGAACTGGGTCCTCCTCAACCTGAACAAGGGAAAATTCGGCGATAAGCAGATTGTCTCCGAGGCTTCGCTGGGCCAGGTCCATTCCCCGCAGATAGTGATGCAGCAGCCCATCCGATACGACGAGATCCTCTATTCGAGCTACGCGATGGGCTGGATGGTCGAGCCCTACCGGGGACATCTCCTTCTGCACCACGGCGGCTCCGTCGACGGATTTTTCGCCATGATGGCCTTCCTGCCGCGGGACAATTTCGGCGCCGTCATCCTGTCGAACCTGAACGGGAACTCGGTGCCGACCTTTGTCCTGTATAACCTCATCGACCGCATTCTCGGCCTGGAGGAGATCGACTGGAGCAAAAGGACGAGAGACCAGCGGGACAGGAACCGGGCGGAGGCCGAGAAGAGACAAAAGGAGGGCGACAAGGACCGGATCCTAAACACGACGCCCTCCCATCCCCTCGAGGACTACGCCGGCGACTACGAACATCCGGCTTACGGCACGATTTCGGTCGTCAAAGGCGAGGAGGGCTTGAGGATGGAAACACCCGTCGTGGAGGGTCCTCTCGTCCATTACCATTATGATGTTTTCGATCTCGACGCCCTGCTCCTCGGCCGGGAGTACGAGCAGAAGGTGTCCTTCGCCGCCGATCTGAAGGGCCGGATCGCCAGCCTATCCGTGCGCCTCGAGCCTTTGGCCAAGGAGCTTATCTTCACCAGGGCCGCCGGAAAGGAGATGGTTGAGCCGGGCTTCCTCGAAAAATGCGTTGGAGTGTATGAGCTCTCGGGCGTTGAGGTCCAGGTCGCCCTGCGCGGGGACAAGACATTGACCCTGACCATTCCCGGCCAGCCGGGATATGAGCTGGTCCCGTCCGGGGGAACGGAGTTCAATCTCAAGGGTCTGCCGGAGTACAGCGTGGAATTCAAGACCGACGCCGGCGGAGCCGTCACCGAAGTCGTTTTCCACCAGCCCAACGGGACGTTCACGGCGAAAAAGAAATAAGGAGGTAATGGTATGGCCCTGATCCGAAAACAGAACGCGCTTTTTGGTCTCGTTGTTCTCGTTCTCTCCTTCTCCGTCTTTGCCTTCTCCCAGAAGCAGCCGGAGAAGAAAGAGGCGCCTGCGACCGCCCTTGTCGGCGGGACCCTGATCGACGGAACCGGGGCGGCCCCCGTCCCCGATGCCGTCGTCCTCATCCAGGGCGACAAGTTCAAGGCCGTCGGACCGGCGGCCCAAGTCCAGGTCCCGGAAGGCGCTAAGCGGATTGACGTCAAGGGGAAATTCATCCTCCCGGGATTCATCGACTGCCACATCCACACGTTCTACCCCTATGACAGTATGCAAGCCTTCACGGAGACGAACTCCCTGGATACGCTCCGCGCCCTCCACATCATGGAGATGTACGCCGAGTGCGGCGTGACGGCCATCCGCGACGTCGCCTCGCCCGTCGAGG
>JAFGRZ010000175.1 GCA_016934895.1 Candidatus Aminicenantota bacterium | reverse complement strand
TCGGGATGTTCATCGTATCCCTTGGGCAGGAGGACGTTGGCTCCGATGAACATCGGCCGCCCCCAGAATTCGGTCAGAAGCCGGCTCTGGATGCGGATGTGCTTGAGGTGATCCGTATCCTTGTGGGAGGGTATGGGCGGCACGACCTGGTCCAGGACGAGAACCGGGTGGTCGCCGGCTCCGGGGCCGATCCGGATCTTGCACGGTTGGCTGTAGAGATTCCCCGGCGAACGGCGCCAATTCTGGCCTTCGCCCTTGTCCATGTGGAGTTTGACGGTCTTGCCGTCGGCGCGCTCGAAGGTCGTATAGACATTCAGCCAGGCCTGGGCGAAGTACTCACCCTCCGGGATCTCGCTCAAGTGCCTTACGGGATGTCCAAGGGCCCGGTCATCGACGGCCACGGGCGATCCGGGCTCAAGGTCGTCGACGTTCAATCCGAAGACGGGCGTGCCGTTGATGCGCGGGTTGAATCGCTCGGTCCTGGACAGAAGGAGGAGAATCCGCCCGGAGACGGGCGCCGACTGGACGGCGGGGCTGACGGACACAGTGATTGTGGACGGGTTTGATGGAGGCTCCGTGGCCGATATGGCCGGTCCAAGGAGAAACGCGGCGATTAGGATCAGGAGCAAACCGGAGAGAGCCATCCTCAGAGGGACGCCTATGCGGCCCCGGAAAGATTGAATCCAGGTATTCGATTTCATATTATCCATCCTTTGAAGGTCTCAGGGCCCGATCGAACATCGATCCAGATTAGCTCCGCGCAATCCCCCTGTCAAGGACAAGGGGACGGGACAAGGGGACATCCCCTTCAATTGACGGGCGGCAACGAAAACGATATAGTGACAGTTGGAGTCAGAGAGTGAATTACAAAAAAAAGATGCCGGTTCCCTCCCTGAGCGCAGTCATCTGCCTGGCATTCCTGTCGGTGGCTTTGGTCAATTGCAAAAATCCGACCGGCGCCGACGAAGACAGAGAGCCCTATATCACCGTCCGGAACGACTGCGGCATCGCCGTGGATGTTTACATGAACTCCGCCTTTCAGTTCTTTCTCAATAACTATGAATACTCTTTCATCGAAAATATCACCCCGGGAGCATGTCTCCTCGAAGCCAAAAAGAAAGACACCGATATCCTGCTCAAATCATTCACGGTGGAAATCGGGGGAGATACCAACTATACCTGGACGATCAGCAGCGTCGCCCAACTCTCGATCACCAACAGTTATGGAGAAACCCTCGATATCTATGGTGACGGGACTTATCAGTCCGACTTGGCGGATCAGGGGAACCTCCTCTTGCCTAACGTTCCCTACGGAGAGCATCTCGTCGAAGCGAAAAAAACGGGGGGAACGACCGTCGTCTCCTCGATCACGATCGACTTTATCGAAGATATCACCTACGAGTGGATCATTCAGAAATAGAAATCCGGCGGACCATAACTCCTTCCGGCCGCAACTCCTCTTGACGAAAGCGCCTCTGAAAGGCGGGCCCTCTGGACAAAGGGGACGTTCCCTAAAGCGGGAATTGCCAAGGCCCGTCGTGATATGGTATGACATCGTGGAAATATGAAGCGCTCGCAGAACAACGTTATCGCGCGAAAAAACGAAAGGAGACACCCGGTGACACCGAGAAAGAAAGGCTTCGTTTATCTGAAATCCTTGGCGACCGTCGCCCTGATCATCCTTGCGCTCTCCTCAAGCGGCTATTCCGGACCCGGCCCCGTGCCGCAGGATCAACCGGGTCTCAAATTTGAGGTCGCCTTCCCGGCGGAAGCCCACTCCGAACCCATCACCGGCCGCGTCTATGTCATCCTGACGGCAAACGGCCCGCGCGAACCCCGCCTCCAGACCGGATTCGACTTCGCCTCGGGCATTCCCATCTGGGGAAAGAACGTCCATTCACTGAAGCCCGGTGAAGCGGCCGTCATCGATGACCAGGTTTTCGGCTTCCCCTTGAAAAGCATCCGGGAGATCCCGGCCGGCGAGTACTATATCCAGGGATTCGTCAACATCTACACGGAATTTAAGCGCTCCGACGGCCACACGCTCTGGCTCCACAATGACCAGTGGGAAGGGCAGCGGTGGAACGTGTCTCCGGGCAACCTTTATAGTGACGTTTCCAAGATCGCGATCGATCCCGCGAAACAGCAGACCATCGCGCTGGACTGCAAAAAAGTGATCCCGCCGGTCGTCGTTCCGGCCGATACCGAGTGGGTCAAGCGCATCAAGTTCCAGAGCAAGATCCTGACGGAATTCTGGGGCCAGCCGATCTATCTGGGAGCGACGATCCTGCTCCCGAAGGGCTACGACGACCATCCCGATGTTTACTACCCGGTAAATTACCACCAGGGCCATTTCTCGATCCGTCCGCCCCACGGCTTCCGTCCCGAGGAACCGGCGTCGGGCGGCGCGCCGGCCAAACCCGGCAGCGAATTCTACAAGTACTGGATCTCGGATGAGTGCCCGCGGATGCTCGCCGTGACCTTCCAGCATCCGTGTCCCTATTATGACGACTCCTACGCCGTCAACTCGGCCAACGTCGGTCCCTACGGCGACGCCATCATGAAGGAGCTCATCCCCTACATCGAAGAGCATTTCCGGATCATCCGGGAGCCCTACGCTCGGGTCCTGAGCGGGGGTTCCACCGGAGGATGGGAATCCCTGGCCCTGCAGATTTTCCACCCGGACTTCTTCGGCGGGACCTGGTCGGCCTGTCCCGACCCGGTGGACTTCCGGTATTACGAACTCATCAACATCTACGAGGACGAGAACGCCTACTACAAAGAGCACAGAAAGCTCAAGACCGAACGTCCCGAAGCCCGCAATCCGGACGGACAGCTCTGGTACACCATCAGAGATACCTATTATTACGAATGGACGCTCGGCGACAAGCACCGCTCCGGATGTCAGTGGGCCATCTGGGAGGCGGTCTACAGCCCCATCGGAGATGACGGATATCCCAAGCCCCTTTGGAACTGGCTGACCGGGGAGATTGATCACGCGGTCGCCGATGAGTGGAAAAAATACGATCTCCGTCACTATCTCGAGACGAACTGGCCCTCGATCGGCCCCAAGCTCGTCGGAAAGCTCCACGTCTATGTGGGCGACATGGACACCTTCTATCTGAACAACGCCGTCGTCCTGCTCGAGGATTTCCTCAAGAAGACGGAAAATCCCCACTACGAGGGCGTGGTC
>JAFGRZ010000174.1 GCA_016934895.1 Candidatus Aminicenantota bacterium | reverse complement strand
GGCGCATTTTGGGTCGACCATCGGCATTTCCTTTATTTCTTATCGCTATGGAAAGAGGCTGCCCTTGGAGGCAAACCGGGTGGCCAAGGTTGAGGCCAGGCAGACGATGTCGATCAGGCACTTGTCCATCATGGAGAGGGGGACATAGAGGTGCAGCGTCCTTGACCGCGTCTGCATCTTGCTGACCAGGAAAGAGGCCTGGGCGATCGTCACCTTCGCGTTCTTTACCAGGGCCTCAAGGATGAACTTGCGGTGGGCGGCGATCACCTCGGCCAGGGGAATGACGCCGGAATCGGTGGAACGGGGACGATAGCGGGCGATCTTTTTCAGAAGCGGGTCGATAAAGCCGGTCGCTCTCTTCCGGTACCGCGTGAGCGATGCGCCCATGATATCGGCGACGGTCATGGAGATGGCTTCCATGGGCACATCGAGATCGCCGGGATCGGAAGGCACCAGGGGCGGCTTGTCGCCGTAATGGCGGACGATTTCGGCGACGAATGTCAATTTGGTTAGAGCCCCTTTTCTTGTCCGGTAGGCCTTTTTCCAATTGGAAGGGAGGGACAGCCAAACGCCGAAAGTCTCGGCGAAATCCTCGTCGGGATGTTTCTGGGCATAATGGTCGCGGTTGGGGTTGACAAAGTCGCGGCTCCAGGGGTGGGGCTTGTAACGGTCGGTGGCCGGATAGGTATCGAAGAACTTCCCCTTGACTCCGAAGATATTCCGGAATTCCTTGTTCTTGTAAAGGCGGTGAGAGTAACAGAAAGCGTGGCCCGTCTCATGACGCAGCAGGTAGTCGACCTCCCGGGGATCGTTCGTCCACCCGCGGACCTCCCGGTTCAGTTCTTTGAGCAGCGGGTCGGCGTCATAGAACCCGACCTCGATATTCGAAGTGCCGCTGACGCAGCCCCAGTCCTCGCCAAGGTAGAAATGCGGCCTGAGTTTGATTCCCCGGCGTTTCAGCCGCGCCAGGTGCTTGTCGATCTGGGGCTGAAGCAGAGAGGATTTCAAGTTCAGGCCGAGCCTGTTCACCGGCGTCGTCAACACCTCGAGCTTTTTGGTGGCCCGGCTGAACAGCAGTCTCCGTATGTCTGTCATTTTGGATCACCCGGTCGGGCTCATACCTCCAACGGCGCATCCACCTTGGTCGGGGCGCTTTTCGCGGTCGGAGGCGACGCCCTCTTCAGCGCCTCCTCGACGATCATCCGCAGCGCCTCGGAAAACGGAATGCCGGCCGCGGCCGCGGAGGCCATGAACGCCACGCCCTCCGTGAGGTCCGGATTCGGGTTGACCTCCAGTACGAAGAGATTGTCGTTTTTATCCAGGCGCATGTCGATTCGGGCGTAATCGCGGCAGCCCATGACCTGATAGGTGTGGAGGGCTATTTTTTTGACCCGCTGTTGTATGGACCTGGGCAATTTCGCGGGACAGACGAGCTTTCCCATGTGAAACACATCGCTCAGGGGATTCCACTTGGATTCGTAGGTGACGATCGCCCGGTGGTCGGGGGGGAGGTCGGAAAAATCCATTTCTTCGATAGGCAGCACCCGGGGGTTCTTGTTGCCCATGACGGCGACCCCGAGCTCCCGGCCGTCGATGAATTCTTCCACCAATACGGGTTGCTTGTATTCGGCCAGGATCAGGCGGACGCGGTTTTCCAGCTGGCTCCGGTCTTCGACGACGGCCCGCTCGGTCACGCCCGCGCTCGCATCCTCCCAGGCAGGCTTGATGATGAGGGGATAACGGAGTCCCGTCAGCTTGGGGACGGTTTTCTGTTTGACCAGTTTGTAGCGTGGCGTCGGGATGCGGAAGGCCTTGAGAATTTGTTTGGTCAGCCCTTTCCGCTGGCAGATGGCCAGCGTCATCGGGGGAGCTCCGGTATAGGGGATCTGCAAAAGGTCATAGAGGGCGGCGACGCGGTCTTCGTAAAGGGGGTTATTGTTAAAAAATTCCACCAAATTGAAGACGACGTCGGGCCGCGGGGCGGTCAGGCTCTTGAGGAGACGGTCGAAACGGTCCTCGATGTTGACCGACCGGGAGTCAAAACCTTCCTTCTGGAGGCCCTTGACCAGGGCGTCGATCTCTTCCTGGACCGTGGAAATCCGTTCCAGGTCCTTGATGTCCCCCGTCGGTGAGACGACTTCTCCGGTTTGGACTTTCTTCCGGAGAGCCTCGTACTCGTCCTCGCCCGGAAAATTGTAGATGACGGCGACCGAGATTCGTTTTGTGCTGTCCATGTTTGTCCGCCTCGGGCAAAGGATAAAAGAAAAATGCGCCTTTTGTCAAAAAACCGGCCCGGCGGCCCGGGAGGCGCTTTCAACTGGCGATTTTGATATCGATCAGTTTCTTAACGGCCGGAACGTCTTTCTGACGTTTAACCTCGATCCGGAGCGCCCGTCCCTCCACGTACCGGCGGGTCTCCTTCAGTTCCTTCTTGACGGCGGCCGGAACGTTGCTTTTTTCAACGGTCGATGCGGCCCTGTCGCCGAAGACAAAGGCGATTCGGAAATAGCCTTTGAGTGGAGTCAAAAAGAACACATTGCGCCTTCTCAGCAGGACCTTGAGCACCCACCCCGCCTTCGGGCCGTAATACTTCCATTCCTCGAGGGCTTCGCCGTGTTTTTTCAAGACATGGGCTTTTATGGCCGTCCAATGAGGCCCGCTCTCTCCGATAGCCTTGTTCAAACGCCTGTTGTCGGGTTTTTTCGACCTGTCGGTGAACACGCTTCTTTCCATCGTGCCTCTCTCCTTTCGGTCTCTATTGTCCCTCTCAGACAAGAACCGGTTCCCGCCAGTTGGGCTTCCCTGAACCGCCAGGCTTCCCAGCGCTCGCCGTGACAGAGGCTCTGCAACCAGATTAATACAACCCTTCCTTTAAGGCAAGCCGCCGAGGCTCCATCCGGGTCATGGATGTTTGATCGAGCGGCCGCCCGTTCTTGTCCAGCCTCAGCCCGGGTGCCCTGGGTTTGTGCAACTTTCGGCTTCTGCCCGGAGTTCTTAGACCTGGAAAGCCGAAATAAGACGTTTTCTCGAAAAATGCTAAAAAAACAGCACGCCCTCTTGACGGGCATACCGGGAAGTGCTAATATTTTAGCATGCTAAAAAATTAGCAGAAAAAAAGGCCGGATGGAGATGAAGATCATGAAGGGACAGAAAAACTTGAGCCGGCGCGAGCGTCAGATCATGGATATCATCTATGCGCTCCAGGAGGCGACCGTAAACCAGGTGCTGGAGCGGCTACCCAGTCCCCCCAGCTACTCCGCGGTCAGGGCCCTGCTCCGCGTGCTGGAGCAGAAGGGTCACCTCGTCCATCGCCAGGAGGGGCCCCGGTATATCTACTCGCCGACCCTTCCTCGAGAAAGAGCCCGGCGCAGCGCCCTGAAGGACTTGCTTCAGACTTTTTTCGATGACTCCACCGAGGATGCCGTGGCCGCCCTCCTCGACATCTCCGAGGACAGCCTCACGGCGGACGACTACGGCCGGCTCGTCGAGCTCATCGAAAAGGCCCGCAAAGAAGGACGGTGATCATGGCTTGGGCGGCGGATTTCGGATGGTTTCCTCTTGTCGTTGAATACTTGATCAAGAGCACGGTGGTGCTCACTCTAGCCGTTATCCTCGTCCTGCTATTTCGAAAGGAGTCGGCTTCACTGAGACACTTCGTGCTCTCGCTTTCCCTGGCCGGACTCCTTCTGCTTCCGGTTCTTCCTTATCTCGGACTGGGATGGGAGACCGGTCTTCTGCCGGCAAAGACAAGCCCCGCATTCATGGACCAGGTGACGCGCGCGGCCCATGTCGGCGGCGATCAACTAGCGGAGGGCCCGGCGCGGGAGAATCAATCTTTCTTTCCTGTGGGCTCGGCCGTCGTGCCGGAAAAATCCGTTTTCTTCCCGCGGGTTTCTGGGAAGTCGGAAGGATTCAATCTCTTTTTCAAATCCGCAGTTCCCTTCGTCTGGTCGATGGGTTTGATCGTTCTTTTGCTCAGACTGGGGGCCGGGATTTTCGGAGGCTTCCGCCTGATCCGGCAAGGAAAGACCGTCCGGGACCCCCGTTGGCGCGCACTCCTGGAGCGTATCCTGGCGGCCATCCATCTTCGAAGAGACGTCCGTCTCAGAAGCCACCCCAGCATTCTCGTTCCTCTGACCTGGGGATTCATCAAGCCGTTCGTCCTGATTCCCGACGGATACGAGGATTGGACGGAAGAGCAGCGCTCCTCGGCCCTCGTTCACGAGCTCGGACACATCAAGAGGGGGGATTTTTTGGTCATGTTGATCGTCCGGCTGAGCCTGGCCGTCTTCTGGTTCAATCCTCTGAGCTGGTTTGTCTTCCGGAGGCTGAAGAAGGAACAGGAAGAGGCCTGCGATGAACTCGTTCTCAGGATGGGGATCAAGCCCTCGACATATGCCGCCAACCTGCTTTTCTTTAAGAGCGCTGCCGGCTCCGGGCTGGGTCAATGGGCAGGGCTTCTGGGATTGTCCGGACACGGAAAATCCGCCTTTAACGAAAGGTTGACGGCTATCCTCAAACAAAAATGGTCTTTTCAGGAGGTCAAAATGAAAACCAAAATTATGCTTGTGTGCGCAGTTGTCCTCGCCGTGGGGATCATCGGGATGGCCCGTCCATCGCCGGCCCTGACAGGGAAAACGGAGACCGGAATGAGCGTCTTCTTCGGGGCCGGACCGGGCGTCCAAGAAAAAATGGCCGATCCAATAATTCCGGGGAGCCAAGAAGCCGAACAGCCTCAGGAACAAAGCCAGGTCGAAGAGAAGAAAGCCCAGGAAAAGGAGAAGCCAAAGCAAGCCCAAAAGGAGCACCAGGCCCAGGAACAAAAAGAGCAGTTTCTCGCCCAGGAAAAACAAGAACAGGAGAAAAAGGTCCAAGAGCAGGAAGAACAGGAACTCAAAGAGAAAACGAAGAAGGCTGTCGTCTGGACCATCAAGGAAGGGGAAAAGCACAAATATCGGATCAAGATCCAGGAGGGCGACAAGGTCAAGACGATTGTGATCGAAAAGCCCATCATTATAAAAGAGATAGACGGCAAAAAGGCCATCTTTATCTCTCCCGAGGGCAAAGAGGTGAAGGTTCTGGAAGGGGATCCCGTTCATATGGAGATCATAGGGGACAAGATCCAGGTCATCAAAGAAGGGAAAATCCTCAAAGTGGGCGAGGACGGTAGCTCTGTCTATGTCATCACGAAACCGGACGTCGACATCGGTGAGGCGATCAAGATCGCCCTGAAAGATATCCCCGACATCAAAAAGTCCGTAGCGATCGCCCTGAAAGATCTTCCGGTGACCGTCAAAACGCTGGACATCGCGATACCCC
The DNA here is from genome assembly GCA_016934895.1 of Candidatus Aminicenantota bacterium. GTDB lineage: Bacteria > Acidobacteriota > Aminicenantia > Aminicenantales > UBA8522 > UBA8522. The sequence goes on along the minus strand of JAFGRZ010000174.1, from coordinate 1,949 downwards.
ATATAACCTGGGTAGGAACCCAAGACCAGGAGGAGCTCCGGGAGAAGCTCCGTGAGGTCCGGGAAAAGCTCAGGGCGGTCGAGGAGAAAAAATTGGAGCTCCGGGAGGTGGATGAAGCATTGGCCGACCTGGAGAAGGACCTGGAAAAGCTTGGCCGGGAGATAAAGACGGTCGGGGTGGAACTTGAAGACAAGCCCGTTGTCTACACGATTACCAAGAAAGTAGGCGAAGCGGAGGCTGACGCGGAAGTCCATGTCGATACAACGGAAGGTGTCAAGAAAGACACCGTCAAGGTGGTTGTGAGCAAAAACGGAAGCTTCGAACTGGTTTATCTGGTTGAGGCCGGCGAGAAAGGACGCGAAACCTACGAAAAGATCGTGGCCAGATTGAAAAATGACCTGCCCGAAGGCTTCACCCTTGATCCCGAATTCGATAAGGAATCCGGCCGCGTCACATTGAAAATCAGCGGTCCCGGCGACAAGGAAATGCCCAAAGAAATCGTCAAAAAGATCACCGACAGCATCAAGGACGAGGTCAAAGAAAAAAAAGAATAGGCCGAACTATCTTTTAATTTTCGCCCGGAGGGCCTGGAATCTCGGGGAGGAGACAAATTCCTCGATCCCCGGCAAATCGAAGAGAGCGATAACTCCAAGAGTTGTAGGGATAAGATAATCTCTGGACTGGCAGGATTTTTCGAGTTGGGCCAGTGCCTCTTCCGGCCTATTTAGCCCCAGATAAATGACGGCCTTGAGATAGGCCGGAACGTACTTCTTTTTCAGGGATCGGAAATGCCTCAAGCCGGGCTTGATATAAAGCATGGGTCTCAAGGGAAGAGGGATAAACGATTCTTTTTCGACCTTCTCCAACCTCTCCAGACAGTACAGAGCCTCGTCTTTCTGTCCGGCCATCGCGTAAGCCAAACCCAGATAGCCGTAAGCGGAGGTTGCCCCGAGTTGGGCGGCTTTCTGGAGATATTCGATAGCTCGTTCAGGAAGAGCCGGCTTGGCCAGATAAGCCATCCCCAGCCAGAGGTTCAGCATGGGATTATCCGGCTCTTTAGCTTGAATCAGGAGCATTTGTTCACGGCTTTCCACAATCTTTCCGACCGTGCTCAGAAGTATTCCGTAAAGCACGCGGCTCAAGGGAGACACCGGGTCGAGCTCGATAATCTTATTTGCTTCCTCGAAAGCCTCCTCGAGCCTTCCCCACGTGCCCAGGATTTCCGCCCGTGTGGCATGGCCCCACCAGCTCTGGGGGTTGAGCTCGATACTCCGGTAAGCCAGGCGCTCCGCCGCCGGCAGGTCCCAATCGTAGCAATAGGTGATCAGGGCCAGGGAAGAATAAAGCTCACTGAGCGAATCATCGATCTCCTGAGCCTTCCGGAGCAAGGTGCTGGATTTTTGATATCCTTCGCGGGGAGGGATGAACCCGAACTCCGCCAACATGTTGAAAACGTCGGCGATCCCGACATAGGGAAGGGAAAATTCAGGGTCCCTGTTGATCGCCCGCTGGAAGCAGTCCACGGCCAGGATCATATCCTTCGGGGACCGCATGTTCCAATGATAGCGCCCCTTGAGAAAAAGCTGGTGGGCTGCCTTGCTCGTGGTGTGACGCTTGGTGACCTTTTCTTTTTCGCCCTCGAGGAGCTCAACCTTCAGCTTTTCGACGACGGCGAGCGAGATTTCGTCCTGGACGGAGAAAATATCCTCCGCCTTCCGATCAAAACGGTCCGACCAGAGATGATATCCATCCGAGACACAGATGAGCTGGGCCGTGACACGGAGGCGGTTGCCCAGTTTCTGCACGCTTCCCTCGAGAATGGAGGCGACATCCAGCCGCCGGCCGATCTCGCGGATGTCCTCCTCTTTGCCCTTGAAAAAAAACGAGGATGTTCTGGCAGCTACCTTGAGGTCCTGGACTTGGGTGAGGGCATTGATCAACTCCTCGGC
>JAFGRZ010000173.1 GCA_016934895.1 Candidatus Aminicenantota bacterium | reverse complement strand
GCATCGACCGGGATAATCTTTCGGTCGTTTTCTTCCTCCAGAACAGCGAGACCAAAGCGGTTTACAACGCCGCCGTCGCCCCGGTCATCGGGTAGTCCGTGATCATTTTTTGAGTTTGAGGCCGAGCTCGTCGAGCTGCCGTTCGCTCACTTCCGCGGGGGAGCCGGTGAGCAGACAGAGGGCGCTGGTCGTCTTGGGGAAGGGGATGACCTCGCGGATGGATTCTTCCCCCGCCAGGAGCATGACGATACGGTCGAACCCCATGGCGATGCCGCCGTGGGGCGGAGTGCCGTAGCCGAGGGCCTCCAGGAAATAGCCGAATTTCTCCTCGATTTCCTTTTCGCCGAGCCCCAGGATGTCGAAGATCCTGCGCTGGAGCGCGAAGTCGTGGATCCGGACGGATCCCCCGCCGATCTCGTATCCGTTGCAGACGATGTCATAGGCCCTCGCCCTCACCCGCAGGGGTTCGGAGTCGAGAAGCGGGATGTCGTCGGCGAGCGGAGAGGTAAACGGGTGGTGCACCGAGACGATCCTTTTCTCCTCGTCGCTCCATTCGAAGAGCGGGAAGTCGGTCACCCAGACAAAGGAGAAGCCTTTCTCGGCTTGTCCCTGGAGGAGCTCCTTGCGGAAATGACTGAGCACGGGGAGCGCGATCTCCCGGCGGTCGGCGACAAGGAGAACTAGGTCCTCGTCCCGGGCCTTCATCTTCTCCCAGATAAGACGGGCCTCCGCTTCCTCCAGCTTGAGCGACGACCGGAACTCGTCCTGCTTCTTGAGCCAGATGACACCCTTGGCGCCGAGCTCCTGAGCCTTCTGGCCGATCTTATCGAGATGGCTCCGGGAAAGGCCGGCCGCTCTTGGGACTCTCAGTCCCCGCAGCGTCCCCCCGGCATCGATGACCTTGCGGATGACTTCAGAGCGGGACGTGGAGGCTTCCGCGGTCAGGTCTGTGATTTCGGCTTTTATCCGCAGGTCCGGCTTGTCGGTGCCGTATTTATCCATGCTCTCCGGAAAAGTGAGCCGGGGCACAGGTGTCTCCACCTTTTCTCCGATGATCTCGAAGACGGAGGCCAGCATTCCGTCGACCAGGGAGAAGATATCCTCGCGGTCGACGAAACTCATCTCGATGTCGATCTGGGTGAACTCCGGCTGCCGCTCCGACCGCAGGTCCTCGTCGCGGAAGCAGCGGACGATCTGGAAATAGCGGTCGAACCCGGAGATCATCAGCGTCTGCTTGAAGATCTGGGGGGATTGGGGAAGGGCGTAGAACCGGCCCTTGTAGATGCGGCTGGGGACGAGGTAGTCCCGGGCGCCCTCGGGGGTGGACTTGGTCAGGAAGGGGGTCTCGATCTCCAGGAACCCCCGGCCGCTCAGATAGTTGCGGGTGCGCAGCGCCGCTTCGTGCCGCAGGCGGAGGGCGTGCTGTTTCGATGGGCGGCGCAGGTCGATGTAGCGATACTTCATCCGCAACTCTTCGGACGCCTGGACCGGGTCGGCGATCTGGAAGGGCGGAACTTTGGAGACGTTGAGAATCTCGAACCCGCCGGCCTCCACTTCCACCTCGCCGGTGGCCATCTCGGCGTTCACCGCATTCGGTTCCCGCCTTCGGACGACGCCGCTGACGGCGACGACATACTCCGGGCGGAGCTTTTTGGCGGCCTCGAGGAGTTCCGGCTTGGCGGTGGAGAAGACGATCTGAGCGATGCCCTCACGGTCGCGCAGGTCGACGAAGAGGAGGTGCCCCATGTCCCGCTGCCGCTGGACCCAGCCGAAAAGGGTGACCTCCCGGCCCTCATGCTCCGGCCGGAGGAGTCCGCAGTGGGTTGTTCGCGACCGGTTCTGAGGATCGCTCATGGTCCTTGTCCTTCCGGGATCAACACCCGCCGAGGAGCTTCGGGATGTCCTCTTTGGCGGCTTCGGTCTGGGAGCCTGTTTTCATGTCTTTCAGTTGATACCGGCCCTTGCGGATCTCGTCCTCGCCGATGATCAGCGTCCAGGACGCCCCGAGCTTGTTCGCCCGGCCGAGCTGGGCCTTGAGGCCGTGCTCTTTGAACTCGAGCAGGCATTCGATGTTGTTTTGCCTCAGGAACCGGGCCACCGCAATGGCCTCGGTCTTGGCGGTCTCTCCCAGGTGGGCGATAAAAACGAACCGGCCCAACGCCGGCTTCAGGTCCGCGACGGCAAGGAGTCTCTCGACACCCATGGCGAACCCGATGCCGCAGATGTCCGGGCCGCCGAAATCCCTCATCATGTCGTCGTAACGGCCGCCGCCGAGGATGGAGTTCTGGGCGCCGAGCTCGGCCGTCGTAATCTCGAAGGTCGTCTTGGTGTAATAATCGATCCCCCGGACGAGCCGCGGCTCGATCCGGTGGGGGATATGGTAGAGCTCGAGGTAGGCGCGGAATTTCTCGAAATGTCCGGCGCATTCCGGACAGAGAGAATTCGTAATCTCGGGGAAACCGGCGGCCAGGTCCCGGCAGGATTCGACCTTGCAGTCGAAGATCCGGAGCGGGTTGGTGACCGCCTTCCTCCGGCAGTCGGGGCAGAGGGACGATTCGACGGCCGCGGCCGCGGCGCGCAGCTCCCGGAGATAGGCGGGGCGGCATTTCCGGCAGCCTACCGAATTGACCAGGGTTTCCGTCTCCGTCACCCCAAGCTTCTTGAGGAGATGGTCGGCCATCTCGACGATCTCGGCGTCTATGGCCGGGTCGTCTTCGCCGAAAACCTCGATATCGACCTGGTGGAACTGGCGGAAACGGCCCTTCTGGGGCTTGTCGAAGCGGAACATCGGACCGATGAAATAGTAGCGCATCGGCTCGGGCTTGAGGTCGAGCCGGTGCTCGATGATCGCCCGGGCGACCGACGGGGTGTACTCCGGCCGGAGCGTGATGGATCGGCCGCCCTTGTCGGTGAAGGTGTACATTTCCTTCTGGACGATGTCGGAGGTCTGGCCGGTGCCCTTTTCGAAAAGCTCTGTGGCCTCGAAGACGGGGGTGCGGATCTCGCGGTAGCCGTAGAGTTCGAAGACGACCCTGGCGACGGCCTCGGCCATCTGCCAGGCTCTCGCCTCTTTGGGAAGGATATCGTGCGTTCCCTTGATCGCGGTGACAGGCTGCTTATCCTCGCTCACTTTTCCTTGAAGACTCCCATCTTGCGGAATTTCTGGTACCGTTCCTCGAGCAATTCCTCCACGGATTTTGTCTCGAGCTTCTTCAAAGCCTGGCTGATATGCTTGTCCACCGCCTTGAACGTCGATTCGGGGTCGATGTGCGCGCCGCCGGGAGGCTCGGGGATGATCTTGTCGATGATCCCGAGCTCGAGAAGATCCTGGGCGCGGATCTTCATGTTTTCGGCGGCCCGGGAGACGGCGCTCTGGTCCTTCCAGAGGATCGCGGCGCACCCCTCCGGCGAGATGACCGAATAGAACGAGTTTTCGAGCATCATGACCGTATCGCCGACGCCGACGGCCAAAGCGCCGCCGCTCCCGCCCTCCCCGATGATGACGACGACGACCGGAACCCGTAAGGTCGCGATTTCCTTGAGGTTATGAGCAATGGCCTCGGCTTGCCCGCGCTCTTCGGCCCCGATCCCGGGATATGCGCCCGGTGTGTCGATCAACGTGACGATCGGGAAACCGAACTTTTCCGCCGTCTTCATCACCCGGAGTGCCTTGCGGTAGCCTTCCGGGTTGGGCTGGCCGAAATTGCGGGCGATCCTCTCGCGGGTCGTCCGCCCCTTCTGGTGGCCGATGAAGGCCGTTGTTTTCCCCTTATAGAAGCCGAGGCCGGCGACGATGGCCGGGTCGTCGGCGAAACGCCTGTCGCCGTGCATCTCCATGAAGTCTTCGACCAGGCCGGCGATGTAGTCCAGGGCGTAGGGCCGCTGGGGATGGCGGGCGATCTGGACGATCTGGGTGGCGGTCAGCCGGGGGGTGATCTTGGCCCATTCTTTCTCGATCCGGCCGCGGAGAGCGGTGATTTTATCCGCCCGGGCGGGATCCTCGGAGTTTTCGAGCTCCTCGATCTCCGCTTTCAGGCTGAGGATGTCCTTTTCCAGTTTATAAAAATCCTGCTCTTTGCTCATGGCATCCTGTGATGAAGCGCGATTGTCGCCCTCATTCTATCGACTCGGATGATTTGAAGTCAAGCCGAGGGGTGGCGCTGGCGGGCGACCTCGAAGAAAAAGACGGCGGCCGCGGCGGCCACGTTGAGTGAGTTGACCCGGCCGAAAAGAGGGATGGAAAGAACCTCGTCGCATTTTTCCCGGACCAGGCGGCGTATCCCCCGGCCCTCCGAGCCCAGGACGATGCCGACGGGAACGGTGTAGTCGAAGTCGGTCCAATATTTTTTCCGCCCGCCCTCGGCACCCACGAGCCATATCCCCCGCTCTTTGAGCATGTCCATGGTCCGGGCGAGATTGATCACCCGGGAGATCTTGAGGTGTTCGGCCGCTCCGGCGGAGACTTCTATGACGGCGTCCGTCAGTCCGGCCGAGCGGCGTTCGGGGAGGATGACCCCGTCGACTCCGGCGCACTCGGCGCTCCGGAGGATGGCCCCGAGGTTCTGGGGATCGGCGATCTCGTCGAGAATGACGAGGAAAGGCTTGGAGGATGCAGCCAGGATATCCTCGAGGGGTGTGAATCCCTTGGCCGCCAGGAGGACGAGCGCGCCCTGGTTGTCCGGGGCCATGAGGTCGAGCTTGCGCCGGGGGACGGAATGGAACACGACCCCCCGCTCTCTCGCCAGGCGGATGATCTCGGCGATCTTATGCGGGCCGCGCTCTTTCTGGATAAAAACTTTCTGGACGCGGCCCGGGTCGGCGCGGAGGATCTCGATGATCGAGTTCAGCCGGCCGACCGTCTCCACACTCACTCGATCCTTTTGATGATGTGCCAGCCGTACTTCGAGTTCTGGGAATGGTATTCGGCCATCCCGATGCCGTCGACGGGCAGGGAGAACCCGACATCCCCGAAGCTCTTGATCATCGCCTGCCGCGGGTATTCCTGCTTGCTCTCGTCCGGGGTGACGCCCTTATTGGCCAGTCTGTAGATGCCCGGATATTCGTCATCGGTATAGTCCTTAACGAGAGCGGGGAAATCCTCCCCCTTTTGAGCGCGCTTCAAAACCTCCCCAGCCAGCTTCTTGGCCTCGTCCTTGCTGCGGGTCACCGAGGGTTTGGGGATGGAGCCTTTGAAGGCGATTAGGATGTGCTGGACGGCGATGCGGTCGGGCTCATCGGCCGAAGTGAAAAATTCGCTATCCGCGCCGAGGCGAATCATGGACAGACATATAAAAGCTGTCAACAGCCAGATGGTTTTCTTCAAGGGCGACCTCCTGATCAGAATTGGGCGGACGGGCCGGCCGCCGATCGGTCGATGACGGCCCGAACAGCCGCTATCGCTGTTGAAGGGCCTCCATGCTCAGGAATTCCTTCTTGGTGTATCCCGAGGGAACGGAATAGACGCCTGCCGGCGGATTTTTCTTGGTCATCTCGACGACCTCGGTGGCGCTCCGCATCTTCGCGCCCATCATCTCAGCGGTCGTCTCGGTGGCGATCCAGTAGCCCTTGATCTTCATCATTTCCGCCATGGCGGCGTCGTCGAGGCGAAGCTGCGCCTTGATCACGTTGCTGTAGATCTTGGAGAACTTCTCCATGTCGACGGGGACGTCGGTCGAGGCCCAGACCGCCATCTTGATCGGCATCATCATCATCTGGATGGAGGCGTCGTAACCCGAGCACTTCCATTGGCCGATCGTCTTGCTCTGGTTGTTCGGCGTCACCGTCACGGTCATCTTCATCATCCCGGCCATCATCTGGGCCATTTCCTTGGGCAGCAGCTTTGAGATATCGAGCGGCAGCTCCGTCTCCACATAGGATTTGTCCTTGTGGGTGATGAGAACCATCATGTTCTTCTTCAGGTCGACGATGGACGACATCTCGGGCCCGATGTGGGCGAACTTGTCATCGCCGATCCACTGCTCGATGGTCTCGTCTTTGGCCGGTTGACTCTGGCCCATGACGGCGAAGGCGTCCGTATGGCTCTTGGACTTGACATAGACATCGGCGCCGGCGAAGGCGGAGAGGGCGAGAAGAAAAGACAGCAGGAGCGAAAGTTTTTTCATGAATTCCTC